>NZ_CALUHA010000001.1:0-153414 GCF_944320325.1 Alistipes megaguti | reverse complement strand
CCCACATTCTGCCCCTGCTGCCGCGCGAAGCCCATTATCTCTTCACACAGGCCCGCTCCGAAAGGGCGCTTCCCGCCGCCGAACTGGCTGCCAAGGCTGCCATCTACGGGTTACAGGGTGAAGCCTTCGGGGAGGTGGGCGAGGCCCTGAAGCGGGCTCGCGAACAGGCTTCGGCCGAAGACATGATCTTCATCGGCGGAAGCACCTACGTCGTGGCCGAGGTGCTCTGATCCCGGCGGGCGAAGGGGCGAGCGGAAAGGCCGGCAGACAGAGAAACCGGCGGGCGGACGAAGGGGCGAGCGGAAAGGCCGGCAGACAGAGAAACCGGCGGACGGACGAAGGGGCGAGCGGAAAGGCCGGCGGGCGGACGAAACCGACGGGCGAAGAAGTCGGCCGAACAGGTGCGACCGTCGCAGATCTCCAACGAAAAACCGGCCCGGCAACCGACACGCAGCATCCGGCCCCCGCAATTGACTCGCTGAACCCGTTCCCGCAATTGACTCGCAGAATCCAACAGACTCGTAGAATTCCGCCCCCGCAAACCGACAAAAAAGAGCGAAACCCCGCAAGGTTCCGCTCTTTTGCATCAGGCCTGGCCCATTTTGGGACCCGTATCCGGAATCGGCGTCGGGGTCGGAATCTCAATCTTGCCCACGTTGCTCTCGTAACGGATGATGTTGTCCTGCAGCGAGCGAAGCAGCCGCTTGGCATGCTCCGGCGTGAGGATAATGCGACTCTTGACCCGCGCCTTCGCTACCCCCGGAAGCACCGTCGCAAAGTCGATGATGAACTCCGAGGTGGAGTGCGATATGATGGCCAGATTCGAATAGTGTCCCTGGGCCACCGAATCGTCCAACTCAAGGTCGATACCAAACTGTTTCATCTCTGCCATTCCCTTCGAAAGATTTGGTTTATGCAAATTTAACCGCTTTCGGCCCTCGATGGACAACCCCCGGACCAAAAGTTTTCGATATTTTATCAACAGTCCTGACCTCCGGAACATACTCCCGGACCCTTTTTTCCCGTTTGTTGCCGCGGATACGATCCTTTTTCGTATCTTTGTCATCCAAACCTGCACACTCCGGGCATTATGGCATTCGAGATCGTTGAAACCCTCTTCCGCGGAATCTGCGTGGGCGTCGCGGCTTCCATCACCGTCGGCCCCGTAGCCGTGCTGTGCATCCAGCGGACCCTCTCCAAGAGCCGACGGTCGGGAATCGTCTCCGGAATCGGAGTCGCCTGCGCCGACACCTTCATGGCCATGGCTGCCCTCTTCTTCTACTCGATGCTCCAAACCCAGATCGAGCAATACAACACCCTGCTCAGGGTCATCGGCGGCATCTTCGTCGTCATCGTCGGCGTCTTCATCTTCGCCCAGAACCCCGTCCCCCAGATCCGCCGAAACAGAGCCGGGAAAAGCTCCCTCTGGCAGGACTTCGCATCGATATTCGGCCTGACGATCGCCAACTTCATCATGGTCGTCCCCTATATCCTCGCCTTCTTCGCCGTCTTCAAAATCTCGAGCGGCGAAATGACCGACCACACCGTCGGCGGATTCTTCCGCGCCCTGTTCGTCATCGCCGGATTCTTCTGCGGCGCCGCCACCTGGTGGACCTTCCTGGCCTGCGTGATCAACCTCTTCCGGAGAAGATTCCGCCCCCGCCACATGCTCACGATCAACCATGTTGCCGGTATCATCATCGGCATCCTCGGCATTTACACCATATTATCCACCTTCTTTGACATCTTCCCAAATGTCGGACACTAAAAAGACAAATCCCAAAATCATAATCGCCGTCGACGGATACTCCTCCTGCGGCAAAAGCACCTTCGCAAAGGCCATTGCCGCTCGGCTGGGCTACATCTTCATCGACACCGGCGCCATGTACCGCGCCGTGACGCTCTACGCGCTGGAACACGGCGCCATCCGCTCGGGAATGGTCGACGAAGAGGCCGTCGTCAAGCTCCTCGGCGAAATCTCGATCACATTCCGCTTCAACCCCCAGCGCGGAGCCAGCGACATCTACGTCAACGGCGATCTGGTCGAGGGAAAGATCCGAACGATCGAGGTCTCGAACTGCGTCAGCCAGGTCAGCGCCATTCCCGAAGTGCGCCACAAGCTGGTGGCCATGCAGCAGGAGATGGGGCGCCGGCGCGGAGTGGTGATGGACGGACGCGATATCGGAACGGTCGTCTTCCCCGACGCCGAACTGAAACTCTTCATGACGGCCGACCCCAAGGTGCGGGCCGAACGCCGTTACAAGGAGTTGCGCGAAAAGGGAATGGAGGTTTCGCTCGAGGAGATCGAGCGTAACGTCCGCGAACGCGACAAGGCCGACATGAGCCGCGCCGTCTCGCCCCTGCGTCAGGCCGAGGATGCCATCGTACTGGACAACAGCCACATGACCGTCGACGAACAGATGACATGGTTCCTCGACCGTTTTGCCCGGGTGACCGGACAGCACCCGGATCGGTAGAACCGGCTCCGAAGCCCCGAAACGGGTGAAGCAAGGACCTGCGGATGGAGAAAACCGAGCAGGGAGAAGCGGGCCGAGCGAGGGGGGGGCAAAGGAAAGAGAGGAATAGGAAGAGAGGGACTCGAGCATAAGGAGAGGGGCACACTGGAGAGACCGGACGGAAAGAAGCCGGACGGAAAGAGAGGTCCAAACGCAAGGCGAAATCCGAACGGGCAGGTGCCTCAGGACAACGCGAAGAGTCGAAATAACTAAAATTGGACTTATGCATATCGAGATAGACGACAAATCGGGATTCTGCTTCGGCGTGGTCCGGGCCATCTCGCAGGCCGAGGAGGCCCTGGCGGAAGGCGGGACGGTCTATTCGCTCGGAGATATCGTCCACAACCGCATCGAGGTCCAGCGCCTCGAGGAGCTGGGGCTTCACACCGTGACCCACGACCGGATGGAGGGGATTGCCGGCGGCCGGCTGCTGATCCGAGCCCACGGCGAGCCTCCCACAACCTATGAACGGGCACGAAAGTTGGGGATTCACGTCATCGATGCCACGTGTCCCGTCGTGGCACGGCTCCAGCGGAGAGTCAAGCAGGCTTACGAGGCGATGCTGCCCGTCGGCGGACAGGTCGTCATCCTCGGAAAGCGTGGACACGCCGAAGTCGTCGGTCTCACGGGGCAGGTCGACGGACCGATCCTCGTCATCGAACGAGCCGAAGATCTGCGGCAGATCGACTTCGCGCGCCCGATCCACTTCCTCTCGCAGACCACCCAGAGCATCGCCCTCTTCGAGGAGCTCGGCGCCGAGATGAAACGTCGCGCCAAAGTCCCCGAAGACGTCCGCATCGACGACACGATCTGCCGACAGGTCGCCAACCGCGAGCAGTATCTCACGCAGTTCGCCGCACGCTTCGATGTGGTGATCTTCGTCTGCGGCCGCAAGTCCTCGAACGGAAAGGTTCTCTCCGAGGTCTGCCGCCGCGCAAACCCGAAGACCCATGTGGTCGAAGAGCCCGCCGAGATCGACAACGGTTGGTTCGCGGGAGCCCGAAGTGTCGGAATCTGCGGCGCCACCTCCACCCCCAAGTGGCTGATGCAGCAGGTGGCCGATGCAATCGATAAAAGAACAGTTCAGTGAATCATAAATAGTTTTTCCATGAAATACTTCATCCGTTCGCTAAAATATTTCTGCGCCCTGTGCGTTCTCTGCCTGGCGATCATGTATCTGAACCGTCTGGCCGGCACGGCACGGCTCTCGGTGAGCGACACCTTCTACGTGATGTTCCACACCCCGCGAGGCATGATGCTCCCCGTGGTAATTGTCATCCTGGCCGCCTTCTACCCCAAATTCGGATTCGTCTCGCGCCAGGTCGAGGGCGACATCGACGAAAACCGGCAGCAGATCCTCAACGCTTTTGGCTCCGAAGGATTCTCGCTCCGCAGCGAAGAGGAGGGCACATTGACCTTCCGCGCCGACAACTGGGGCAAAAAACTCCTCATGCTCGGCGAGGACGAACTGAAAGTATCACAATATGGACAATGGATCCGCATCGAGGGTAACCGCCGCGGCGTGGCCCGCGTCCAGTACCGCCTCGACTCCTACATGCAGATGATTCGTCACGATGAAAAGAATGAATAGAAAATACCGCCGTTGGACCGTCGCAGCCGCCGTCGTGGCTGCGGCTGCCGTCACCGTCTTCGCCGCCCGAAACGACTTCGGGCTCGGCCGCAACATGGAGATCACCGTCAACATGATGCGTGAACTCTCGCTCAACTACGTCGATCCGATCGACCCCGACCGTCTGATGGAGGGGGCCGCCGCCGGCATGGTCAGCGATCTGGACCCCTACACGGAGTACATCCCCGAAAAGAACATGCAGGACTTCGAACTGCTCACGACCGGCAAGTACGGCGGCATCGGCGCCCTGATCCGCCAGAAGGAGGATTACGTCCGCATCGCACAACCCTACGAAGGTTCGCCCGCCGATCTGGCCGGTCTGCGCATCGGTGACAAGATCCTCGCCATCGACGGAAAGGATGCCCGAGGCTTGACCACGCAACAGGTCTCCGACCGGCTGAAGGGACAGCCCGGCAGCAAGGTCCGCGTGACGGTCGAACACCTCGACGGCACGCAGGAGACCCAGAGCATCCGCCGCCAGCGCATCGCCATCCCCGGAGTCCCCTATGCCGGGTGGATCGCCGACGGCATCGCCTACATCCGCCACAGCGACTTCACCGAAGGATGTTACGAGGAGATGCGCGCCGCCCTGGAGCGTCTGCGCCGGGAGGGCGAGCTGAAGGGGCTCGTGCTGGACTACCGCTCGAACGGCGGAGGTATCATGCAGGAGGCCGTCAAGATCCTCGGCATGTTCGTCCCCAAGGGAACGGAGGTCGTCAGCACGAAGGGCCGCTCGGAGAATTCAAAGCAGGCCTTCCGCACCGAGACGGAACCCATTCTGCCCGATCTGCCCCTCGTCGTACTGATCAACGGCAACACGGCCTCGGCTGCCGAGATCGTATCAGGGGCCCTGCAGGATCTCGACCGAGCCGTCCTGATCGGCCAGCGCAGCTTCGGAAAGGGGCTCGTCCAGACAACCCGCCCCCTGGGTTACAACACCATGCTCAAGCTCACCACCGCCAAGTACTACATCCCCTCGGGGCGCTGCATCCAGGCCATCGACTACTCCCACTCGCAGGAGGGGAGCGTGCGCACGGTGCCCGACTCGCTGATCTCCGAATTCTCGACCCGCGCCGGCCGGAAGGTCTATGACGGCGGCGGAATCATGCCCGACATCCGCACCGAACCCGAATACATCTCCCGCTTCGCCGTAACGCTCTATGCCCTGGGATTCATCGAGGACTTCGGGGACGAATACACCCGCCGGAACCCCGGCAAGCAGATCGACATCCGCTCGTTCTCGATCACCGATGCCGACTATGCCGATTTCGAGGCCTTCATGAAGGACAAGAAGGTCCCCTATGAATCGGATACCCGCCGGGCAATCAAAGCCCTGAAGAAGGCGGCCGAGGAGGACCGGTTCACCGATCTCGAAGAGCGCTTCGAAAAACTCGAGGCCGAACTCAAGGACGACACCCAGACCAATCTCGAAACTTATCGCGAACAGATCGTCGATGCCATCAACAACGACATCGTCCTGCGCCACGGCTATCAGGCCGGCGTGATCGAACACTCGCTCGGAGACGATCCCGAAGTCAAACGCGCCCTCGAGGTGCTCGGCGCCCCCGAAGAGTATGCCCGGATCACGACCAGTCAGGATACCGCCCGCAAATAGTCTGCAGTTCCGATAAATGCCGCCGGCCATGAAAATCCATGCGCACAAATTCTCGTTCCGAAACCGCGTCGTCGTCATCATCGTCGGCGTGGCGCTCGGCGCCGTGTCGCTGCTCTACACCAACGAAATGGCCCGCAAACTCAAGGGTAAGGAGCAGCACGACGTGGCCCTCTGGGCCCACGCCATGGAGCGCGTCAGCCGCGATATGATGGGAACCATTCAGGACCCCCTGGTCGCCGATATCATGTCCACCGGAAACAACATTCCGTTCATCATCACCGACGAAAACCTCGAGGTCATCAACTCCCACCTGATCCCCGACAAGATCATCGACCACCCCGATCGGCTCCGCAGGCAGATCGACAAGTTCATGTCCGAAAACCAGCCCATTCCCGTGCGGTTCCGATTCTCGTCGGAACACTACCACCTGATCTTCTACGGAAAATCGGCCCTGCTCAAGTCGCTCTACTACTTTCCCTATATTCAGATCATCGTCATCGCGGCGTTCATCACCCTGGGATTCATTGCCTTCCGCTCGTCGAAGCACGACGAACAGAACCGCGTCTGGATCGGTCTGGCCAAGGAGACCGCCCACCAGCTGGGCACTCCGACCTCCTCGCTGCTCGGATGGATCGAGTATCTCCGCTCGCAGAATATCGACCAGGCGGCCGTCGAAGAGATGAACAAGGACCTCACCCATCTGATGAAGATCACCGACCGCTTCTCGAAGATCGGCTCCGAAACCCCGCTCACCCCGGCAAACATCAACGAGGTGGTCGGAGAATCGGTCATGTACTTCCGCAAGCGGATCCCCCGCAACGTCACCCTCGACTACAACGGGCTGGCCATCGCCCCCGTACAGGCCAACATCAATGCCGCCCTGTTCGAGTGGGTGGTCGAGAACCTCATGAAAAACTCGCTCGACGCCCTGCAGGGACACGGCACCATCGACGTCAGGATCTCTTCGGACGACAAACACGTCATGATCGATGTGAAGGATACCGGAAAGGGAATCCCCAAAAGCAACTGGAAACGCATCTTCGAGCCCGGATTCACCACCAAAACCCGCGGCTGGGGACTCGGACTGTCGCTCTCGAGACGTATCGTCGAGGAGTATCACCAGGGTAAGATCGCCGTGATCGACTCCGAAATCGGCAAGGGAACCACCATCCGCATCACCCTTAAACGCACCTTTGCCGCATGAGCCGGGATTGGGCACATAGCATCGTGGTGACCGAGATCCCGAATACGACAGCGGAGCCCGTCAAGGAGACCTTCCGGGAGGCCGGGGATGAGGAGCAGGACCTCGCGAGCGAAAAAACCTCGACGGCGGGACAACATGCCGTAAAGAGTAAGCCGGCGACCACGGGACAGCACGCCGCGGGCGAAAAACCGGCAGCCACGGGTCAGCACGCCGCAAGCGGAAAACCAGCATCGACGGAACGGAATGCCGCAAACGGGAAACCGGTGGACTCGGAACAGCATGCCGCAAACGAAAAACCGGCGACCGTGCGGCCAAGAGCCGAAAACGGGGCCGGAAAGGCTCAAGCAACATCCGGAGCCGCGGTTCAAACCGCCGACGAAGAGTCGGTGCGGAGCGTGGCCGATTCGCTGGCGGCAAAGTCCGACTCGCTGAGCCTTGCGGCCGATCCCGCCTACTCGTACGAAGCCGAGGCCTTTCACTATTCGGAGCTCGATTCGGTCCGTTTCGGATGGAGCTCCAGCGGAACTCCACGCCCGAATTCCGCGCAACTCCCCGGACGTGACACCACCGTGGAGGCCCTGTTCGGCGCACAATCCTACATCGTACAGACAGAACGCATCGAACGACCCGTCAGCGATTCATTCACCGACAATGCCGTTTTCCAGAGTTTCGTGCTGCTGCTCGCCGCAACCTATGCCACGCTTCTCTATCGCAATCTGGGAGACGTGAGAACCCTGCTGAAACGCATCTCCCGAGACTCGGCTGCCGGCGAACGCCTCTCCGAAGAGCCCGGCGCAAACGGCTTCTCCCGCTTCCTGAACGTGACGGCCGCAATCGGCATGCTCTTCATGGGTGTCATCGTCGTCAAGTACGGCGACACGCTCATGCCCCCCGAATTCGGACGCGCGCTGTCCCATGCCGCCGTCCTCGCGCTGAGTCTGACGGCCTCGCTGCTCTGGGCCGTCATCATCCTCTTTCAATCCTCGATCATCCGTATCACCGGAGCCATCACCCTCACCCAGCCCTTCACAGCACAGCTCTCCCTGCTGCGCCGAACCTATTTCGCGCTGGCCGTCATCGTCACCTCCCCCACGCTCCTCCTCTTCGCACTCTGCCCCCGCGGCACCGGCGGTGCCTGGTTCATCCTCGGAGCCGTCGAGTTGATCATTACGGCCGTTTTATACCTCAGGGAATCCCTGAACCTCTTTATTTCTAAAAAAATTTCGATTTTGCATTGGTTTTTGTACCTTTGCACCGTGGAAGTCTTCCCAATCAGCCTCTTATGGCTCCTGGCGGCAAGATGATACACGACGAAGGTAAAACTAAACATCCGTAACGTTGAAAGTAAAGAGCGTACTGGTTTCGCAGCCCAAACCTGCTGTCATCGAAAAGTCCCCGTTCTACGATCTGGCCCAGAAATACCAGGTCGAAGTGGCCTACAAACCCTTCATCCGGGTCGAAGGTGTCTCGCTGAAGGAGTTCCGTGCCCAGCGTGTCGAGATCCTCGATCACACCGCCGTCATCTTCACCTCCCGCACCACGGTCGACAGCTTCTTCCACATCTGCGAAGAGGCCCGGATCACCGTCCCCGAAACCATGAAGTACATCTGCCAGACCGAGGCCGTCGCCCTCTATCTCCAGAAGTACATCGTTTACCGAAAACGAAAGATCTCGTTCGCCGACGGGTCGTTCACCTCGCTCGTCGAACTGATCATCAAACACAAGGAGGAGAAGTTCCTCCTCGCCCTGAGCGAACCCCACAAACCCGAACTCCCCGAAACGCTCGCCAAACTCAAGCTGGCCGTCGATCCCGTTATCCTGGCCCGTACGGTCGCCAGCGATCTCGAGGCCGTCAAGATGGAGGAGTATGACCTGCTGGCACTCTACTCCCCCTCGGATGTCAAGGCCCTGGTCGAAAAGTTCGGAAACGAGGGGCTGCCCGCCGTCGCCGTATTCGGCGAAGGTACGCTCAAAGCCGCCCTGGAGGCCGGACTCACCGTGCTGGCAAACGCCCCCACGCCCGTAGCACCCTCGATGGTCAAGGCGATCGATCTGCTCATCCAGAAGATCCAGAAGGGCGAAGAGATCTCGCCCGTCGAACTCGTCACCGACGCACGCAAGGAGGAGTTCATCCGTACGCAGCAGCACAAGCTCGCCAAGAAGAGCCGCGTGCGCCGTACCACGACCGAAACCCGAAAATAACAGTTCCGAAGGGTCAGCCCCCTCGACGACCGGCTGACTCCCGAGAAGGCCCAAACTTCGAAAAACATGTCTACGCACTCGCTTCCCCGCAACGAAAGACTTCGCTCGCTGGGAGCGGTGCGCCGACTCTTCGACGACGGCGAGAGCGGCTTCATCTTCCCGTTCCGCTACGTCTGGTTCGCCGAACCCGACACCGAACGCAGCGTCGAAATCCTCTTCTCGGTCCCCAAGAAGTTCCATAAACGCGCCAACAGGCGAAATCTCCTCCGCCGCCGGACCAAAGAGGCCTACCGCCTTCAGAAACAGATCATCACGGAAGGTGGGGAGCTGAACCTCGACATCGCCCTGATCTACTCCTCGAAAGAGGTCCTCTCGGCCAAATCCATCAGCCATGCAGTCCGCCGGATTCTGGAAACGGTTGCTGCACGTCTGTAAGCGGATCGGCGTCCTGCCGCTGATCGTGCTCGTGCGCTTCTACCAGCTCTGCATTTCGCCCTTCACCCCTCCGTCGTGCCGCTTCACGCCCACCTGCTCGCAATATGCCCTCGAGGCGCTGCGCAAGTACGGTCCGCTGAAGGGGCTCTGGCTTACCATCCGCCGTCTGGCCCGCTGTCATCCCTGGGGCGGCAGCGGCTATGACCCCGTGCCGTAGCGGCCGGCCGGACAATCGGAAAGGGACCGTTACTCCCTCCGCAAGAGACGTCACCCATCACGGCACAAAACCGGGTAAAAAAAGACCGACTCGTCGCCGAGCCGGTCCCAAGGGAAGTTGCGTCACCCTTACAGAATTCCTGTTACATCACTTTCAAACACAAAGATCGTACCCCTGCCCCAAACAAACAATTCCGACCCCAACTATTCGGATCGGAATTGCCAAAAAATCCGCTTTTTAAAGGATCGGAGTGTAATTCGCGGCGTCACGGCGGCCCGAGCCCGTCTCTTCGACAGTCTCAACCGGCAGAAGCCCCATTGAATGCGGTCGGCCCTCCGGACGGATTGACCGGAGCGGCGGGCAGACGGGCGGCGGGCAGACGGGCGGGAATCAGTCCGAAAAATCGGAACAACACTCCTCCGGGGTCTCAAACTCCAGCGTCACGTGCGAGATACCCAATTCGCAAAGCAGGTGCTTCAAATCATGCTTGATCCGCTCCTGGGCCGCAAGGTCCGTCACAACGACGTGGGCCGTCAGGGCATTCTCGGTCGTACTGATGGCCCAGACATGGATGTGATGGACCGTCCGGACCCCCTCGACCGTCGACATGCGCTGTCCGATCTGTTCGACGTCGATTCCCTCGGGCACACCGTCGAGCGACAGGCGCAGGCTGTCGCGCGTCAGCGACCACACCGAAGCGACAATCACACACGCCACGGCCAGTCCGACAATCGGGTCGATCAGCGTCCATCCCGTCCACGAGATCACCACGCCCGAGAGAAGCACCCCGATCGAAACCAGCGCATCGGCCGCCATGTGCAGGTAGGCCCCCTTGACATTCAGGTCACGGTCCTTGTCCTTCATGAAGAGCCAGGCCGTGAAGCCGTTGACCACGACGCCGATACCCGCCGTCCAGGCGATCGCTCCGCCCTCGACCGGTGCGGGATGGAACATCCGGCCGATACTCTCGGCAATGATCATCCCGACGGCAATGAGCAGGATCACGGAGTTGAGCAGCGAAATCAGCACCGTACTCTTCTTATAGCCGTAGGTATAGTGCGGCGTGGCGTGGACCTGCGCCAGCCGGAAGGCCAGCATCGCCAGCAGCAGACTCGCCACATCCGAAAGGTTGTGACCGGCGTCCGACAACAGCCCCATCGACCCGTAGAAGAGGCCGACGGCAAATTCGATGATCACAAAGCCCGCATTGAGCGAGATGCCCCACAGAAAGGCCCGGTTCAGCGAGGTCAGCGTGTGGGTGTGATGGTGATGATGAGGTTTCTGAGTGGGTGTCATGGTTGTCCGTACGTTTAAAGGTTATGTTTCCGGGATGGTATCCTTGATCTCCGAGAGTTCGACCAGCTTGTTGACGATGGCGTAGATCGTCAGACCGGCCGCCGAGTGGATCTGCAGCTTCGAGGCGATATTCCGCCGGTGGGTGATCACCGTATGGGCCGAAATGCAGAGCGCATCGGCGATCTGCTTGTTCGTCATCCCCTTCACCACGCAGACGACAATCTCCCGCTCACGGGCACTCAGCGCCTCCGATTTCGGAGGCTCCACCCCCTCGGCCGCCAGCCGCTCGACGGCCGGAACGAGGATCTCGTCCTCGACGGCGTTGTGCGACGCCAGCTCCTGTTCGCAAGTGAAGATGTCGAACAGCACACCGTTCAGTTCGTTTGTGCTCCCCGAGGGGTAGTACTTGATGATGATGTTCTTCAGTTCGCCCAGTTTGGCGTCGACCTGGTCGTGGTGGCGCCGGAAGATCTCCATCGAGTAGTCCGCGCTCCGCTCCCCGGCCAGCAGCTTCTCCACGTAGGGAAAGACCCGCTGCTCCTCGTAGGACATGTGCCGCTGGACCTCGGCCACGTACTCGTCGAAAAAGCGCAGAATGGCAAACGAAACGTCGTTCTGCGCGCAGTCGACCGCCTCGATCAGCTTGCGGCGGATGGCCGGCAGGCGGAAATTCAGAAAATATCCGTGCGAATTGTGCAGGTAGTCGGTCAGCGCCCGCACCGAGATCCCGTCAGCAAGCTTCTCCCCGAGGCCGTGGTTCATCAGCAGGTTGACAACGGCCAGGAAGGTCGCCGTATCGACCTGATTGTCGGCACACACCTCCGCAATGCTCTTGTCCCCGAAGCCCAGCGCAATGCCGAAACGGCTCATCACCTGAAGCACCGCATAACGGTCGCAAACCAGGTCACACATGCGGTCATCACCGCCATATCCTCCGGATTTATACATAAAATCAGGTATTTTTTCATTCTGCCGCAAAATTAATCCGGCAATCCAGATGCCGCAATACCCACCATGCGGTATTTTTCAACGCCGCCCGATATCCGTATAGGTCATCTGAAGCATCGTGCGGCCGACATCCAGCAGCTCGGGATTCGTCTCCGTCACCACACGGTCGCCCGTGGCATCCCACACCGCGGCACCCAGCGAATCCACCACCCCGAAGCCGTCGTTGAACGTATAGTAGGCAAACTTGCGCGGCGGCGCCGGCGCGAAAATATCCTTGCTGTAGTCGAAATCCGTGTGGGCAAGGCCCAGCTGTCCGAGCAGCGTCGCCGCCAGGTCGATCTGCGAGGCGTAGGTCTCGATCCGCTGCGGACCGGCCACCGCTCCGCCCGTCCAGATCATCGGGATCCGATGGCGCAGCGGTTCGTTGTAGGAGAGTGTCGCCGGGTAGGGGTAACCGTGGTCGGCAACCAGCACCACCAGCAGGTTCCGCCAGGCGGGCGAGGCCTTCAGGCGGTCGAGCATCCGCCCCACGCAGGCGTCCGAGAAGGCCATCGCATTGAGCACCGGATCGGCGAATTTCGAGTAGGGAACATCGAACGGCGTATGGCTGCTCAGCGTCAGAAGCGCCGCCAGGAAGGGTCGTCCGCCCTCGTCGAGCGAGATCACCCGCTCGGCAAACCAGTCGCACATCACCTCATCGTCGTAACCCCAGTCGGCCGCCTCGCGGTCGAAGTGCAGATCCTTCTGCCAGACCAGCTCCTGCCACCCCGTGGCATAGAGGTACGACGCCTGGTTCGTGAAGTTCAGGTCGCCGCCGTAGGAGAAGCTCGTCGCATACCCCCTCCCGGACATCGTCCGGGCAATCGAAGGCAGGTTGTGGCTCTTGGCCGGGAGTTTCATGATCGACATGCGCGTCTGCGCCGGGAAGCCGCTCAGAAGGGCCACCTCGCCGCGGTCCGTGCGGTAGGAGTTGGCAAAGAAGTTCTCGAACCAGAGCCCCTCCTCCTTGAGCCGCTGCATGTTCGGCATCACCGGCTCGCCGTCGACCCGCTCGTCCATCACCGTGCGGGCGAAACTCTCCAGGATCACCAGCACCACGTTCGGCCGTGAGGTCGTAAGCACCCGTCGGGCCGGCGCCTCGGCCCCGGGGGCATTTCCGCGCAGCGCCGCAAAGCGCTCCGTGAGCTGCGGCTCGTCGTAGAAGGGGTACTCCGCGGCGTAGTCCGTATTCCGGTCGCCGAGGCTCGAAAGAAACGAAAAGACGGGATTCGTCGCCGCATGATTCAGAAACATATCCGAGCTGAAGTAGACCTTCGAGACGTTGGCCGTCGAGGCCCCCATGCCGCCGCGGATCGCCAGAAAGTCGAAGCCCGCCAACAGCAGCATCACCAGACTCCCGACCGAAGCCGTGCGCCAGCCGACCCGCTGGCCGTCGAAAAACCGCAGCGTGCGGCGGTAGAGCCAGATCATCAGCGCGGCATAAAGGGCCGCCAGCAGCGTCTGACGCACCCCGAGCCAGAAATCCACACTCGCCATCGCCTCCTTCGGATCGGAGAGGTAGATCAGGATCGTCGCATCGAGGCGGAAGCCCCAATGTTCGTAAAGGGCCACGTCCACGGCAAAGATCACCGCCGTCAGGACCGACACCAGCACAAAATACCCGGTAAGGATTCCCCGCCACAACCGCTCCGGAAGGCGCACCCACAGCGACGCGAGCATCACCAGCAGCGGCACGGCCGTCACGTAGCCCGCCACCGTCAGATCAAGCGAAAGACCGTGCCAAAGCACCGCCATCCAACCCCCGAAACCGGCTCCGGCCGCCTCCGCGGCGTACCACGCCATGAAAACCGGCTTCTGGAGCGCCATCAGTACCACCGTGGCCGCAAAAACCGCCAGAACAAATCCGATCTTCCGCCTCATCACCGTCAGATCTTTTCGCCGTAGGCCAGGTCTCCGGCATCGCCGATGCCCGGAACGATGTACGAACGCGAGGTCAGCTCCTCGTCGACCACCGCCGTCCAGATCGTCGTATTCTGGTGAGGCATGTGCTTCATTGCGTAGTCAACACCCTGCTCGCTGGCAATCACCGACGCCACGTGTGTGCAGGCCGGTACGCCGCCCTTCTCGCACAGCGCATTGTAGGTCAGAACCAGCGACGAGCCCGTCGCCAGCATCGGATCAACCAGCAGCAGCGTCTTCCCCTCGAGGCTTCCGCATGAGATATACTCGACCTTTACCGTGAATTTCCCGTCCTTCGTGCTCTTGCGGTAGGCCGATACAAAGGCATTCTGCGCATCGTCGAAATAGTTCAGAAAGCCCTGGTGGTAGGGGAGTCCCGCACGCAGGATCGTCGCAATGACCAGTTGGTCGTCGATCACCTGTACCGTGGCCTCGCCCAGCGGCGTCTCAACCACCTGCGGACGGTAATTCAGCGTCTTCGAAATCTCATAGGCCGTGATCTCGCCGATCCGTTCCATGTTCCGTCGGAATCGCATCGAGTCCTTCTGGATCTCGCGGTCGCGGATCTGCGAAAGAAACTTGTTCAGAACCGTGTTCTGTTGGGAAAGTACGTGAAGTGTCATAGGGATTTGGGATGTTTGTCAATAGAGAAAATTGTTGAACGGATAACGCCCGGCATGAATCTCTCGCACCATCCCGTACAGATCCGAGCGGAATTTTTCCAGGTTGATCTTCTGCAGCGCCGAGAGGAAGATGCACGGCGTATTGGCCCGCGCAATCCAACTCTTCTTCAGATCCTCGAGCGAAAGGTTCTCGCGCGTGGCGGGCGTCAGGTCGTCCTCGGCCTTCTCCACCCACCGGTAGGCATCCACCTTGTTGAAGACCAGATAAACCGGCTTGTCTCCGGCACCGATCTCCTGCAGCGTCTGCTTCACCACGGCGATCTGATCCTCGAACTGCGGATGCGAAATGTCCACCACGTGGACCAGCAGATCCGCCTCGCGAACCTCGTCCAACGTCGACTTGAACGATTCGATCAGTTCGGTAGGCAGCTTGCGGATGAAGCCCACCGTGTCCGAAAGCAGGAACGGCAGGTTGTCGAAGACCACCTTGCGGACCGTCGTGTCGAGGGTCGCAAAGAGTTTGTTCTCGGCAAAGACGTCGCTCTTCGAAATCAGATTCATCAGCGTCGACTTCCCGACGTTCGTATAGCCCACCAGCGCCACCCGGACCAGCGATCCGCGGTTCGAACGCTGGACAGCCATCTGGCGGTCGATCTTCTTCAGATCCTCCTTCAGCTTGGCGATGCGGTTGCGGATGATTCGGCGGTCGGTCTCGATCTCTCGCTCACCGGCACCGCCGCGCGTGCCCGTACCGCCCCGCTGCCGCTCGAGGTGGGTCCACAGTCCCGACAACCGCGGCAGCATGTATTCGTTGTGGGCCAGCTGGACCTGCGTCTTGGCATAGGCCGTCTGAGCCCGCGACAGAAAGATGTCCAGAATCAGACGCGTGCGGTCCAGCAGCCGGCACGGAAGCTCCTTTTCGATATTGCGCGTCTGCGACGGGCTCAGTTCGTCGTCGAAGATCACCACGTCGATCTCCTCCTCCTTGCAGTACTCGACGATCTCGGCCAGTTTGCCCGGCCCCACGTAGATGCGGGCCGAAGGCTGCGGCAGACGCTGCGTAAAGCGTTTCACGGCCCGGATATCGGCCGTCTCGGCCAGAAACTCCAGCTCGTCGAGGTATTCGTCGGTCTGGCGCGCATCCTGATTGTCACGTACCACGGCAACCAGTACCGCCCGTTCACGCAGCTCCTCCGTTCCTGTTTCGTTTGCCCCCTCCTGTTTCGACCGGGGCATTTGTCTCTTCTCTTCCAAAATTTTCCTGATCAACTATGTTTCCCGCGACCGAAGCCGGCAAAAACCGCTCCCGCGGATTGACTCCATGCGACAAAAAGGGTATCCTCCACGAAGCAGGATACCCTATATTCAAATGATCCGAAGATCCGCATCAGTTCTGTACGCGGAAATCCACCGGCAACGTATACTTCACACGTACAACCTGGTTACGCTGTTTGCCCGGCGTCCACTTCGGCGACTTGCTCAGCACGCGGACGGCCTCCTCCGACAGCGAACGGTCCGGAGTCTGCAGCACCTGGATGTTGGTCAGACGGCCGTCCTTCTCAATCACGAACGACAGAACCACTCGGCCCTGAATACCGTTCTCCAGGGCAATCTGCGGGAACCTCACATTCTGCTGAACCCACGCACGGAACGTATTGAGGTCACCGCCCTGGAACGAGGGCATCGTCTCGGCAATCAGGAACGGCTGGTCATCCTCGACAACCTCCTCCTCGACGACACCGACCGTCTGCACGACATCCACATCCTCGTCAAACTCCGTAAAGTCGACCTCCGTGGTAATCTTCGTGTCATTGGTCACGACCTGAAGCAGGTCGGCAATAACCTTTACCTCCACCTTTCTGGGGGTCTCGGGCGGTTTCTGATCCTGACGCGTGATCTCTACGATCTGCTCTTCAACGATAGGAGCCTGCAGGTCCACTTTCTCGATACGCTTCTCTTCGGGGGTGTACGAGAAGGCCCCGATCACGAGCAAGAGTGATACGACAAGACCGATCTCAAGCAAAAGGCCCCGTTTGTTTTTCAGGTCCGCTTTGGGTGATTTTTTGATTTCCATATTTCAAGTTTTAATTGTTCCGACGTGTTCGGGTTGCGGTCCGGTCTCAAGGGCTTACGACAGAGGGCACCCCCCCCCGCTGCTTCATCAGCCCCTCGGTCCGGCCGGCGCATAATCTCCCGACCCCAATACGGGACAGGCACGCTATGCACCACAAATATAGAGATAAAAATTCAAAATTGAGCGCCTCGGAATAAAAATCTTCATTTTTTACCTACTTTTGTCCTCGAAAAACCAAACCTCAGGATGCAAAAATGACTGATCGTGAGCCGTTATACGGGAAAAATCCACAGGAGCTTGCCGCCCTCTGCAACGAACTGGGTCTGCCGCGGTTTGCGGCCCGGCAAATCGCCCGCTGGCTCTATGTCCGCCACACGGAGGATCCGCTGCGGATGACCGACCTCTCGGCTGCCAACCGCCAGCGGCTGGCCGAACGCTTCACCCCGGTGCTCTCCGCGCCAGAACGCGAAACCCGTTCGGCGGACGGCACCAAGAAGTATCTCTTCCGTACGCTCGAAGGGCATTTCATCGAGTCGGCATATATCCCCGACGGCGACCGTGCGACCCTCTGCGTCTCGTCGCAGGCCGGATGCCGCATGGGCTGCCGCTTCTGTGCCACGGGACGACAGGGGCTGCAGCAGTCACTCTCGGCGGCCGAGATCCTCAACCAGGTGGTCTCGCTCCCCGAACGCGACCGTCTCACGAATCTCGTCTTCATGGGGATGGGCGAACCGCTCGACAATGCGGACAATGTGCTGCGGGCCCTCGAGATCCTCACCG
The DNA here is from genome assembly GCF_944320325.1 of Alistipes megaguti. NCBI lineage: Bacteria > Pseudomonadati > Bacteroidota > Bacteroidia > Bacteroidales > Rikenellaceae > Alistipes > Alistipes megaguti. The sequence continues at coordinate 135,915 of NZ_CALUHA010000001.1, read as the reverse complement.
CCGAGTGGGGCTTCGCCTGGTCGCCGACCCGCATTACGCTCTCCACGGCCGGCGTCGTCCCCCAGCTCGAGCGGTTCCTCAACGAGTCGAAGGTCCATCTGGCCGTCAGCCTGCACAACCCCTTTCACGACGAAAGAGCCGAGATCATGCCCGTCGAAAAGGTCTGGCCCATCGCCCGGGTGGTCGAAATCCTGCGTCGGTACGACTTCACCCATCAGCGGCGCGTCTCGTTCGAATACATCGTCATGAGCGGCATGAACGACTCGCCCCGCCATATCCGCGAGCTGTCGCGGCTGCTGAACGGAATCAAATGCCGGATCAATCTGATCCGGTTCCACAAGATTCCCGGGTCTCCCTACTTCTCGCCCGACGCCGAGGCCATGATCCGGTTCCGCGACGCACTCACCGCCCGCGGCATTCAGACCACCATCCGCGCCTCCCGCGGCGAGGATATTCAGGCCGCCTGCGGACTGCTGAGCACCCGAATGAAAAACGAACCCGCTTAATACGCGATCAGCTTACCCAATCTTTTCATCGCTTGCCTTCTTTATGCCAAAGGCATATGAACAGGAATATCGTCAAGGCAAAGTTCAGCCACATCCCAAAGGATAATGAGCCAATACGCATATACATACGCTCTGCCAAAAAGTTATTTCCATTGGACTCTACCATGTATTTCATATCTACATAGGCATTTACCCATATCAATAACTCATATATGGCAATCAGAGCAAAGGCGATAATACCGACTGTTTTCTGCCATTCATTTGTCTATAATGAACAGCATTTCTTTTTGTGATTCAGCAATATAAAAAGCGGGGCTCAGAGAGCGAAAGGAGGCTTGTTCGGATTCGGTCCCCGTTCTGCGGGGAGAGGCAGAGAAGAGACAGAGTGGGGGGGGGTGAGGCCGAGAGAGGTTGAAAAAGCAGAGAAAAGGCGGGAAGGGGACAGTTCCGCGGACGGCGGCGGAGCGTTGCGGCCAAAGCGTGCATGGTCAACAGATTGACCCCGGCGATCAGGCAGCCCGCCACGGCGCAAAGCACGAACACCGCAGGAAACAACCTTAGCAGCATTTCGGAGAGCTAAACCGACGCTATTTTTTCGGGGTGTAGACCACCTTTTTCGTCTCGAAGAACTCCTCGTCGAAGAACGTATGGATATCGTAGAGATCCCAGTGTTTACCCGTACGGGCCAGCTCCTCGGCCAGATCGCCCCCCTTGAGGTAGAGGATGCCGTTGGGCAGCGTGCCATGACGGCCCCGTTCGAGCTTCGGCCACACCCACTTCACGAACTCAGGCATCGCCGTCACGGCCCGCGACACCACATAGTCGAAGCGTTCGGTCAGCGTCTCGACCCGCACGCAGCGCGGCGTCAGGTTCTCAAGCCCCAGGCTCCGCGAGACCCCCTCGACCACCGTGATCTTCTTGCGGATCGAATCCGCCGCCATGAAGTGCGCCCCCGGGAAGAGGATCGCCAGCGGAATGGAGGGGAATCCCCCGCCGCATCCCACGTCGAGAATCCGCGCCCCGTCGTCGAAGCGGCACACCTTCGCGATGGCCAGCGAGTGAAGCACGTGCCGCACGTAAAGCTGGTCGAAATCCTTGCGCGAAACGACGTTGATCTTCGCGTTCCAGTCGGCGTAGAGATCATACAGGGCCGCCAGCCGCTCACGCTGCACGGCATCCAGTTCGGGGAAGTATCCGTAGATTTTTTCCAGGTCGCTCATCGTCTTTCGGTTTTATCGGGTTTTCCTGTTTTACCGGCCGCAGCCGGCGTTTCCGGGGTTTGACGGATCAGGGCCAAACTCTGCCCTCCGGCAACGGATCCGGCGGATCGGCCCTTATCCGGCAGGTTTCGGCCGTCCAAACGGCGATCAACAAGATCGGGCGTCAGGCGGAACGGCCCGGACGGCCCGGACGGCTCGGACGGCTCGGACGGCTCGGACGGCTCGGACGGCTCGGACGGCTCGGACGTCCTCACCGATTCTCGCCTTCGGCGATCAGCCGGCACATCTGCTCCCGGGCCCGGTGGATCTGCGTCTTCACCGTCCCGAGCGGCAGCGAGAGCTTGGCCGCAATCTCCTCGTAGGAGTACTCGTCGAAGAAGCGCATGACAATCAACTGACGGTAGCGCGGAGCCAGCCGTTCGAGATAGTGCTCGATCTGCGTCCGCTGCTGCAGGTTGATGACACTCTCCTCGGGGGTCGGGGCACTCGAGGCCGGAGCGGCAAAACGTTCGTCGATCGGAAGATCATCCTGACGCCGCCGCACAAAATCAATGAAGGTGTTCCGCGCAATGGTATAGACCCACTGTCCGAAGGTGAATTCACCGCTGTAACGGTGCAGGTTGATATAGACCTTGATGAAGGTCTCCTGCAGCAGGTCGTCGGCATCGTTCGTCCCCCCGAGCCGCTGCACGAAGAGGCGGTGGATCGCATCCCGATAGCGGTTGAACAGGTACTCGAAAGCCGTGTCGTCCCCCTTGAGCGCCTGCGTAACCAGCTCCCGGTCGTCGGCTACGATATAGTCGGCTATCTCCATACGCGTTCGTCTCGACGCACCAGCGTCAGGGCCAGCGCCGCCGCCCACAGCGGGCTCAGCAGATCATACAGAAAGTAACGCCCCAGAATCCCCTCTTCACCCAAACGACGTGCCACCCGCCGGACCTCCCACACCACAATGCCGTAGCGCAGCAACAGAAAGAGCAGTGCTCCGAGCTTATACTCCAGCGGCATGACCGCCAGCGCGCAGATCACCGTCACGAAGAAGAGACTTCGCGACACCGGCTCCCAGCGGATATAACTCTTCACGTCGCGCGGATAGAACCGGAAGGCTGAACCGTAGTAGCGCTGCTGGCTCATCCACCAGCCCAGTCCGCCCCACGTCCTCTCGCGAAGCGTCGCCCGCGGCGAAAGAATCACACTCACGTTGTCGCGCGTCATGATCCGCTGCATGAAGAGATCATCCTCACCGATGTTCATGTTCAGGTGGTCGAAGCCGTTGACCCCGAAGTAGAGGCTCTTGGTGAAACCCAGGTTGTGAAGCGTCCCCCGGTAGGCCCGGTTGCGCACCGCGCGCGCGATCCAGTCGGCCGCGTGCATCATCCGCCACGTCCGCATCAGGTAGTTGGCAAAACCCTTCCGACGCTCGACACCGCAATAGCCCACCACGATGTCGCCCCGCATGAAGCCCTTGGCCATCAGCGACAGCCAGCGGTCGGTCTGCGGGCAGGCATCCGTCGAAGTGAAGAGCAGATGCTCGCAGTGCGCCGACTTGATGCCCACGTTGAGCGCCATCTTCCGCGAAATCGGGAAACGAGGATCCAGATGAATCTTCGTCGTTGTGATCTGCGGGAAGGACTGCTTCAGCCGCATGAGATCCTCATAGAAATCCGTATCGTGACCCACGTAGACGATCACTACCTCGAAATCGGGATAGGCCTGCGCCAGTATCAGCGGAAGACGCTCCTCCACAAACGTGTAGTCCTCCGAAAACATCGGAATGATCACCGAAACCGGAGGCTCCCGGTCAAGAATCGCCGCCCGACGGTTGTTCTTGTAGCCTGGAATGCGACCGTAGACAAAGATATAGTAGTAGAGCTGTACGCCGAACATCAGAAGGATCGACCCCGCAAGCGCAAGGCCCTCCCAGCCATAGCTGACCAGAATTTGTTCGAAGAATCGCATATTGACAAAATATGCGCAAAGATACGAATATTTTATGTATTTTTGCCGAATAGATGCATATGAAATTTACCCTCCAACACAAAGACCCCGCCTCGGCCGCCCGCGCCGGTGAGATCGTCACCGACCACGGAAAGATCCTTACGCCGATCTTCATGCCCGTCGGTACGGCCGCCACCGTCAAGGGAATCTTCCACCGCGACGTGAAGAACGAGGCCCGTGCCCAGATCATTCTGGCCAATACATACCACCTCTATCTCCGACCCGGAATGGAGATCATCGAACGCGCCGGTGGCGTCCACCGCTTCTCGACCTGGGACGGCCCGATGCTCACCGACAGCGGAGGTTTCCAGGTCTTCTCGCTGGCCGACTGCCGCAAGCTGCGCGAGGAGGGGTGTCATTTCCGCTCGCACATCGACGGCTCGAAGCACCTCTTCACGCCGGAGAGCGTCATCGACACCGAACGCACGATCGGCGCCGACATCATGATGGCCTTCGACGAATGCCCCCCCGGCGACGCCCCGCGCGACTACGCCGCCCGTTCGCTCGCCCTGACCGAACGTTGGCTCGACCGATGCTTCAACCGATACCACCAGACCGCGCCCAAATACGGCCACTATCAGGCGTTGTTCCCCATCGTACAGGGCTGCTCGTACCCCGATCTGCGGGCCCATGCCGCCGAAAACGTCAAGCAGTACGATGCCGACGGTTATGCCATCGGCGGTCTGGCCGTCGGCGAACCCACCGAAGTGATGTACGAGATGATCGAGGTGGTCAACGCCATCCTCCCCCAGGACCGGCCCCGCTATCTGATGGGCGTCGGCACGCCCGTCAACATCCTCGAGGCCATCGAACGAGGCGTCGACATGTTCGACTGCGTAATGCCCACCCGAAACGGCCGGAACGGGCAGCTGTTCACCGCCCAGGGCGTCATCAACATCCGAAACAAGAAGTGGGAGGACGACTTCTCGCCGATCGACCCCGAAGGCTTTGCCTTCGTCGACACGCTCTACTCGAAGGCCTATCTGCACCATCTGGCCGTCTGCGGCGAGATGCTCGCCGCACAGATCGCCTCGCTGCACAACATCGCCTTCTACCTGCGTCTGGTGGGCGAGGCACGCAGCCACATCCTGGCCGGCGACTTCGTCCCGTGGAAACAGGCAATGGTCGAAAAACTCACAAGAAGACTCTGACCGATGAAATTCCGCTTCCCCGGCTTCAAGATCCTGGACCGGTACATACTCGGCAAGTTCCTGTCGACCTACTTCTTCGCCATCGCGATGATCATCGTCATCGTCGTCATCTTCGACTACGCCGAGAAGATCGACGACTTCACGGCCACACATGCCCCGATGAAGGCCATCCTGCTGGAGAACTACCTGAACTTCGTCCCCTTCTTCATCAACCAGTTCAGCGGCCTGTTCACCTTCATCGCCTGCATCTTCTTCACCTCGAAGATGGCCTATCAGACCGAAATCGTCGCCATGCTCTCGGGCGGAATGTCCTTCCGACGGCTCATGTGGCCCTACTTCCTCGGCGCGCTGATCATCGCCTCGCTCTCGCTGACGCTCAACCTCTGGGTCATCCCCCGGGCACAGAGCCGCGTGATCGCCTTCCAGCAGAAGTACATCCCCAAAAAACAGAACACACGCTACGACCGACACATCTACCGGCAGATCGAACCCGGAACGTTCGCCTACATCCGCGGCTACAACGGAAACGCCAACCAGGCCTCGTTCTTCGTCCTCGAGCGCTACGAGGACGGCGAGATGGTCCGCTCGCTCGAGGCCGCCGACGCGCGGTTCGACCCCGAAACCAAGCGCTGGACAGCCTCCCGCTACACCAAACGTGAATTTACGGCCGACGGCGGCGAAACCTTCGAACAGTTCCGAAACCTCGACACGCTCATCAACCTCGAAGTGGCCGAACTGGGCGCCATCAACGACCTGATTCAGACCATGAACATCTCCGAGCTGAACCGCTTCCTCGAACAGCAGCGTGCCAAGGGTTCCGACTCGATCAACATCATCGAGGTCGAAAAGCACGCCCGATACGCCTATCCGCTCTCGACATTCATCCTCACGCTGATCGGTGTCTCGCTCTCCTCGCGCAAGGTCCGCGGTGGAACGGGCCTGCACATCGGCATCGGCACGGGACTCTGCTTCTCGTACATCCTCTTCAACCGATTCTTCGAGGAGTTTGCCAAGAGCGGAACGCTCCCCACGGGTCTGGCCGTCTGGCTGCCCAACATCATCTACCTGTTCATCGCCGTCTACCTCTACCGGAAAGCGCCGAAATAGACTCCTCAACACCATGCAGAAACCATCCACCAGCCTCATCGATCGTCTCCGGGAGCACAAACTCCTCTGGAACCTCCTGCTCATCGTCGTGATCATCCTGGCGATGGCCATCGCCGCACATCTGCTCATGCAGATCGGAACCCGCCACGGAGCCCGGCGCACGGTCCCCGACTTCTCCGGCATACCGCTCGACGAGGCCCGCCATCTGGCCCGCAAGCACGACCTCAAACTCCAGATCAACGACTCGCTCTTCGTCCCGGCATACGAGGGCGGAATCATCCTCGACCAACTCCCCGAGGGCGGCGTCGAGGTAAAACCCGGACGGACGGTCTACATCACGATCAACTCCTTCCGCCAGAAGATGGTCCCCGTACCCTATGTCGCCGGGCGTTCGCTCCGGCAGGCCAAGAACATGCTCGAAATCGCCGGTCTGGAGATCGCCGAAATCGTATACCGCCCGGACATCGCCACGAACTATGTCCTCGAGGAGGTGTGTGACGGCAAGCCCGTCCAGCAGAACTCCCGCATCGAGGCCGAAATGGGCTCCGGCGTGACGCTCTACGTCGGTCTCGAGGAGGGCGCCTCCTCGACGATCGTCCCGCAGGTGGTGGGGCAGCCCCTCGCCCAGGCCAAGGGGCGCCTCTGGGAATCGGGCCTCAACGTCGGTCGCATCGACTTCGACGAAGGGATCAATCTGCTCAATCAGAAGGAGGCCCGCGTCTACATCCAGATCCCCGGGGCGGAGCACAGCGCCTCGCTGGGTTCGCGCATCGATCTGCGGCTCACGCTCGACATGGAGAAACTCGGGAAGTACCGCTCCGAGGCCGAAAAGCTGGCCGCTCAGGCGGCCGAAGCCCGCAAGGCCGAGGAACAGCTGGAGGCCGATTCGCTGGCCCGGATCTCGCTGGATGAGACGCTGGAAGGCCCCCGGGAGGCGGACCACACCCGGGAAAACGACGATAACGAAGGCTTTTTCGACTGATGAAGCGCGATTTGCTGAATAACACTTCGCCGTCGAAGCCGACGGGGGCAGAGACGGGGGCAGAGACGAGGGCAGAGACGAGGACGGAAATGGGGACGGAAATGGGGACGGAGACGTCCGCAGAGATGTCCGCAGAGATGTCCGCGGAGATGTCCGCGGAGATGTCCGCGGGCGGGACAACGGAAACGTCGGCGGAGGCCCGTTCTGCGGAGCGGACGGTCAAAGAGAGGCTCGAGTCGGAGGGTGAAGAGGGTGCAAAGGCCCGGACCTCGAACGGAAAAGAGGCCGCTGCCGACGACGAACTGTCCGATATCGACGAATCCGGCGATGAGGGCGAAGAGGAGGCCGGGCTCTATGAGCACTTCGCCGTGACGGCCGACAAGGGGCAGACCCCGATGCGGCTGGACAAGTTCCTCACCGTGAGGATGGAGCACTGCTCGCGCAACCGTATTCAGGCCGCGGCCGACAGCGGAAACATCCTCGTAAACGGCAAGCCGGCCAAGTCGAGCTACAAGGTCAAGCCGCTCGACCGCATTCAGATCGTGCTGCCCTATCCGCGGCGCGAAACGGAGCTCGTGGCCGAGAACATCCCGTTGGACATCCCCTACGAGGACGAGCATCTGCTTATCGTCAACAAACCCGCCGGAATGGTCGTCCATCCCGGTGTGGGGAACTACACCGGAACGCTGGTCAACGCCCTGATGTACCACCTCAACGCCCAGGGGATCCCGGCCGAGGAGCAGAACCGCGCCGGACTGGTCCACCGCATCGACAAGAACACCTCGGGGCTGCTCGTCATCGCCAAGGACGAACAGACCCATGCCCGGCTGGCCAAGCAGTTCTTCGACCATACGATCCAGCGCCGCTACGTCGCACTCGTCTGGGGCAACCTCGAAGAGGATGAGGGAACCATCACCGGAAACATCGGCCGAAGCCCCAAGGACCGGCAGAAGATGTATGTCTTCGCCGACGGGTCGCAGGGCAAGCACGCCGTGACGCACTGGAAGGTGCTGCGCCGATACGGATACGTCACCCTCGTGGAGTGCCGGCTCGAGACGGGACGCACCCATCAGATCCGCGTCCACATGGCCTGGATCGGACATCCGCTCTTCAACGACGAGCGTTACGGAGGCGACCGCATCCTCAAGGGCACGACCTTTGCCAAATACAGGCAGTTCATCGAAAACTGCTTCGCCGTGATGCCACGCCATGCGCTCCACGCCCGGCTGTTGGGTTTCGAGCACCCGGCCACCCATCAGCAGGTCCTCTTCGACAGCGAACTCCCCGACGACTTCAAGGCCCTGCTGGCCCGGTGGGACACCTACGTCGCCGGCGCCCGCGGTCAGGAGGAGCAATAGACCCACAAAACCAGACACATGACCGGATCCGGAAGGCCTGCGTCTCCGGAACAACCCTATTCGCAAGAAGATGTTTCTGCCCACAACCATCAAGGAGGTCCGCGATCGCGGATGGGATCAGCTCGATGTGATCCTCTTCTCGGGCGATGCCTACATCGACCACCCGGCTTTCGGGGCGGCGGTCGTCGGACGGTTGCTCGAGGCCGAAGGCTATCGCGTGGCAATCGTCCCCCAGCCCAACTGGAGGGACGACCTGCGCGACTTCACCAAACTGGGCGCGCCGAGGTTGTTCTTCGGCGTGACGGCCGGAGCCATGGACTCGATGGTCAACCACTACACGGCCAACATCCGGCTGCGCCATGACGATGCCTACACCCCGGGCGGAAAGGCCGGTTTCCGGCCCGATTACGCCGTGACGGTCTACTCGCAGATCCTCAAGCGCCTCTATCCGCACGTCCCGGTCGTTGTCGGCGGCATCGAGGCCTCGCTCAGGCGGCTGACCCACTACGACTACTGGAGCAACCGGCTCAAGCCTTCGGTGCTGGTCGAGAGCGGCGCCGATCTGCTGATCTACGGTATGGGCGAACGCGTCATCCAGCAGGTCGCACGCGCCATGCGCAACGGATACAACGCCAAACTGCTGCGCAAAATCCGACAGGTGGCCTTCCTCTCCGACGAAAGCTACGTCGCGCGGCTCGATCCCGAGCGGACGATCCGTCTCCACTCCTTCGAGAAGTGTGCCGCCGACAAGCGCGCCTTCGGCGAAAACTTCACCGTCATCGAGACCCAGAGCAACCTGATGGAGCCCGAAGCAACGCTCGTCGAACAGGTCGGTGACCGCTATGTCGTCGTGACGCCGCCGAACGCCGCCCTCTCGACCGAGGAGCTCGACCATTCGTTCGACCTCCCCTACGAGCGAGCCCCCCATCCGCGCTACAACGGCCGCGGAGAGATCCCCGCCTGGGAGATGATCAAGTTCTCGGTCAATATCCACCGCGGATGTTTCGGCGGATGCTCCTTCTGCACCATCTCGGCCCATCAGGGCAAGTTCGTCCACTCGCGCAGCGAGCGCTCGATCCTCGCCGAGGTCGAACGCGTCGTGAAAATGCCCGGATTCAAGGGCTATCTCTCCGACGTCGGGGCCCCCTCGGCCAACATGTACCGCATGGGTGGCCGCGACCGTTCGCTCTGCGCCCGCTGCCGGAGGGCCTCGTGTCTCCATCCGGCGAAGTGTCCCAACCTCGACAACGACCACCGGCCGCTGCTCGATCTCTACGCCAAAATCCGCGCCGTGAAGGGGATCAAGAAGGCCTTCATCGGAAGCGGCATACGCTACGACCTCTTCGACGACTCGCCCTACCTGCGCACGGTACTCGTCCACCACACCTCCGGCCGGCTGAAGGTCGCCCCGGAACACACCGAAGAGCGCGTGCTGCGGCTGATGCGAAAACCGCCGTTCACCCTCTTCGAAAAGCTCAATACGGATTTCCACCGCATCTGCCGCGAGGAGAAGCAGCCCTACCAGTTGATTCCCTACTTCATCTCCTCGCACCCGGGGTGCACGGAGCAGGACATGAAGGCGCTGGCCGAAAAGGTGCTGGGGCGCCTGCACTTCAATCTGGAGCAGGTGCAGGACCTCACGCCCACGCCGATGACCCTCTCGTCGGTGATGTTCTACACCGGAGAGAACCCCTATACGCACGAGGCGGTCTACGTGGCCCGCTCGCAGGAGGAGAAGCGCCGGCAGAAGAGTTACTTTTTCAGCCGCACGGCCGAGGCGTCCGGCAGCGTCCGGCAAGGAGGATTCGGAAAGAGGGTGGAGGAAGGAGCCCGTTCAAAGGGGCTGCCGCTTCATCCCGGGTCGGGGAAGCGTCTCACGGAACCGGAAGAGGCCCGCAACCGGTCGGGGAAAGGGGCGGTGCGCGGGAAAGGTGCGGCACAGGAAAAAGGCTCCGCGTTAAAGAGATCCGCGCTGAAGAGACCCGCGCTGAAGAAAAGATGAAAAAAGCCGGTCCTTTCGGGATCGGCCTTTTTTGTTCCGGGAGGATTCATCCATATCCGGAGATCAACGCATCGGGAACGAGAGCGTCCGGGCATCGAGGTAGGCATCCGGAAAGGGGCTCCAGTTCCACGCCTGACCGTTCGAAACCGTAAAGTGCGGACCCAGACGCAGCGTGTTGTTGTCAATCACCGTCACCCGCGACGGCAGATTCTCCCGCTGGATCTCCACGATCGACGACATCGAAATCTTCGGCTTCGTACGCATCGGTCCCATTGTCTCGTAGTCCGGCCGCCACGGTGACAGGTGGGCCAGCGAATCCGGAAGCGTAAAGCCCGGATTCGTATGGCGAAGCAACGTATCCGGTTTGAACACCACTTTCGACTCCGGTTCCAGCAGCAGCGGCTCCGGCTGCTGGGCCTCGACGGTCCCCCCACATGCCGCAATCGCGGCCAACATTACGATGATACGCTTTTTCATACGATCTGCTATTATTTTACTGTTATCCCTTCTGTCAATCAAACGTCAAAACACCTCCCGCAGTATGTGCACCGAACGAACCGAACTGATTGCATCGAGATGGTAACCGAAATAGGTCAGCATCGCATTCAGAAACTCCGAACGCTGCGCACGGTTCAGTCCGAGCGACCCCAGTTCGCGCACGTCGAGGCCCAGCAGCCGGTCCAGCAACGCCGCACGGGCCGGATCCATCGATCCGGGGTGGAGCGGTGGCGTCGGGGTATAAAGCCCCTCCCGGATGTCGAACCACCACCCCGGCCGATAGTCGTTGCCCGGCCGGAAACCCAACAGCCGGCTCAGATTGGCCAGAAACCACAGGTGAAAGTTCGAAACCCCGCTCTCCAGGGCATCCAGCGCCAGCGCCGAGTTCCACACAAAATCGAACAGCGGCTCGTTGGGCTCACTCTCGCGGACCAGCCGGTAGAGCGTCTCGGCCATGAAGAGCGCCATGGTCGACTTGCGTACGTCGAACGGCAGGCTCTGCAACGCAAAACCCGCCCGAACCTCCTTGAAGCGGTCCATCTGCTGGCGCGATGACTCCAGCCCTTCGAACTCCACCGGAAACATCGGCTGGAAAAGAGCCAGTTTCGAACCATGGCCCCGGCGGCTGCGGACCCCCTGGACCATATAGCTGCGGCGTCCCCCAACGTCGGTCAGCAGGTAGGCCACCAGCGACGAATCGCCGTATTTGAGCGTATGCAGCACGATGCCGCGCCCCTTGTAGCTTCTCACCGCAGCGTCTGCGTCACTTCGTCCGCCGTACGTGGACCATCATCCAACCGTCGCGCATGGCCGTCGAAACGGGCTCCATGCCCAGTTCGGAGGCCGCCGCCACGATCGAGGGAACATCCGCCTCGAGGAAGCCGCTCATCAACAGATCGCCTCCTTCGTTGAGCGTCGCCGCATAGGAGGGCATGTCCGAAAGCAGGATGTTGCGGTTGATGTTGGCCAGAATGAAATCGTAGCGGCGGCCGGCGATCCGCCGCACGTCGCCCAGCATCGGCGTGATACGATCTTCGACGCCATTCGCGACGATATTCTCCCGGCAGTTGGCGTCGGCCCAGTCGTCGATGTCCACGGCGTCCATGTGCGTGGCGCCGCACTTCACCGCAACGATCGACAGCACCCCCGTGCCGCTGCCCATGTCCAGCCCGCTGCGCCCAGCTACCCCCAGGTCGAGAATCGCCCGCGACATGAGCCATGTCGTGGCATGGTGACCCGTGCCGAACGACATCTTCGGCATCACAACCACCTCCAGCTCCCCGGCCGGGGCCGCCTCGTGGAACGGTGCCCGGATCCGCAGCCGACCCTCGACGTCCGTGGCCGGAAAGTTCCGCTCCCAGAGGGCGTTCCAGTTCTGGGGCTCGATGGCGATGTAACGCCCATGCACCCCGTAACGCTCCAGCAGGGAATCAACCTCCGACTTGCAGTCGGCAAGCCGCTCCTGAGGAATATAGGCCTTCAGCAGACCACCCTCGGTCTCGAAACTCTCGAACGGATAGTCGGCCAGCTCCGCCGTCAGGATCTCCCCCTGTTCGGCCTCCGTCACCGGAATCTGCAACGATACGTACTCCATATTATGTAAAATTTTCCTATCTTCGTACGGACAAAGTTACGATTATTTCCCCGGATAGCTCCACCATCATGGCAGAAAATACAAAAAAATGGGCCGATGCCGGCCGGCGGTACGCCACCTACATCAAGCTCGAAAAACGACTCTCAGCAAACTCCGTCGAGGCCTACATGCGCGACCTGAGACAGTTCGCGCACTTCATCCTCCGGATGTGGGACGTCCCGCCCCGAAAGGTCGAGGCCGCAATGGTCGAGCGTTACATGGCCTGGCTTTACGACCGGGGCCGCGAAAAAAGCTCCCAGGCCCGCGCGCTGAGCAGCGTCAGGAGCTTCTTCAACTTCCTGATGATCAACGATCAGATCGATGCTTCGCCCGCCGAATTCGTACAAAGCCCCAAGTTCGGACGACAGCTCCCCGACGTCCTCTCCACCGACGAAATCGACCGCATCATCGCCACGGTCGACACCTCGACGGTCAAGGGGCTGCGCGACCAGGCCATGCTCGAAGTGCTCTACTCGTGCGGACTGCGCGTCTCGGAGCTCACCTCGCTCCGGATTCAGGACCTCTTCTTCGGCGAAGGGTACATCCGCGTCATCGGAAAGGGCGACAAACAACGGATCGTTCCCATCAGCGCCGTGGCACGCGAACGCATTCACCGCTACCTCGACAAGCGTCCCGGAGCCCGTTCGAACGAAGACATCCTCTTCCTGAACAACCGCGGCGGTAAACTTACCCGCGTGATGGTCTTCACCATCCTCAAGGAGGCCGCCCAAAGAGCCGGCATTCACAAGCACATCAGCCCCCACACCTTCCGCCACTCCTTTGCCACCCATCTGCTCGAGGGAGGGGCCTCGATCCGCCAGGTGCAGGAGATGCTCGGTCACGAAAGCATCCTCACCACCGAAATCTACACCCACCTCGACAACAGCCATCTGCGACGTACCGTCGAGGAGCATCTGCCCGTCTGAATGGAAGGAAACAAGAGACGACGGAAAAAACAGGCGGAAAGGGAGGGCCGAAAGAGCCGGGAAAATCGAAAGGGAAAGGAGAGACGGCCCGGAACTGGAGCAGGGCTGGGTCCAAACGGCTCAAAACGGGACGAAACCGGATCGGAGCCGGGGCAAAGCCGGCGATCCGCAGTTACAACGGCCGGATCCGCGACTGGGGCGTAAGGCGCAGAGCCGCGTAGTCCAGCCCCGAGATCACCACCCAGACACCCCCTTCGGCCACCATTCGCGGAAGCAGTACGGCAAGATCTCCCCCCTCCGCCCGCATCCGTTCGAAGGCCGGTCGGCAATCCGCCGGGAAGTCCGCCACCAGCAGCCCCGCATAAAACTCCGTCGCCGCCAGCCGGTCGGGCATCGGACACTGTTCCACCAGAAAACTCCCGTCGGCATAAAAGGTGACCAACGGTTGGCGCAACACCCCCTGCGGCGTCCAGAGCAGATTAGAGGCTATCCTGCGGCGGAAGGGCTTTGCGGAAGAATTCATCGGCAAATATACGGATATTGAGCTGTTGCTCGTAGAGGCGATCTACGGCCGGAGCCGCTGGAAGCGTGTGCGTCAGCTTCAGATCCCGAACCGTGACGGAGGGCCGCTGCGCCTTCTCGCCGAAGGTCAGAAAATGGACATGAAGCCGCCGATGCGTCGTGTCGGTCGTAAACTGCCGCGTAAAACGCTCCTCCCGGTTGCGGCGGAGCATCGTCGTATAGGTCCCCGTCCGCGTGCTGTCCCGACGCTCCAGCCACATCAGGGCCTTCAGACCCCGCGGATTCCGGTCCAACGAATCAATCTCGTAGCGCAGCGACAGATCATACTCGCCAGGCTCGACATCCACCGTAAAACTCAACAGCGAGGTATCCCGAAGCGAGCGAACCCGAATCAGCGAATCCGAACGAAGCGTCTCCGTAAAGGTCCGCCGAGCCACGTTGTCGATCGTATCCAGAATGGCTACCTCCCGGTTGTAGATCTTCCCTTCGGCCTCCAGCAGGTCGATCGCACGCTCCACCACATCGCCCAGACGCGCACTCTTGCGTTTCGAAAAGTTGCCGATCGTATAGTGGACATCGTCGGTCGTATAGCCGTAGCGCGCAAAGATCGGTTCGTACAGACGCAGCGAATCCGTCGGAACCTTCTCCACATTGAGGTAGGCATTCGTCAGGAACGCATCGTGGAAGATCAACGCCAGTTCGTCGTCCGGAATGATCGTATGCCGGTTGCAGCCCGCCAGAAGCAGGCCCGTCAACGCATACAGCAGATATCGTTTCATCTTCATCATCGGGTTGTTTTCTTTATCATGCTGCGGACCGTCACGTTCGCAAGCAGCGCCGCTACCACCGCAAAGGCCGCCGCAACGACCACCAGATCCGTCATGCGGAACTCCACCGGATAGCTCTTCGTGAGGAAACTCTCCGCCGGAATCTCGATCAGACCCAGATGCTGCTGCAGAAGGCTCAACGTCACCCCTACGACCAGTCCGATCACACCCCCCAGGCCGCAGATCAGCAGCCCCTCGGTGCGGAAGATCGACCGGATCAGATCCGTATCGGCTCCCAGCGCCCGCAGCGTCTCCACGTCGCCGCGCTTCTCGACGATGAGCATCGACAGCGCCCCCACCACCGAAAACGAGGCCACAACCAGAACCAGCAGCGCAATGAAGAAGATGCCCCACTTCTCATAGGTCATGATCCGGTAGAACGATGCCCGCAGTTCGTCGCGTGTCCGGACCTGGAACCCGTCGCCAGCCGATGCCGCGACCGCTTCGCGCGTCCGCTCGGGGCTGGCCCCCGGGGTCAGCCGGATCTGGACGGCCGAAACCCGGTCCGGCGTCTCGAAGAGCGACTGCGCCAGCCGCAGCGAGGTCAGCACGTAGGTCCGTTCCGTATCGAGGTCCAGCACGTAGACACCCCCCACGGGCTCCGTGCGGCGCGTATAGTTGTCCATCGGCAGCAGCGTCGAGAAACTCCCCCGGCGCACGGCGTACATCGTCACGTCGGCATCCGCCAGCGAGCGAATCCCCAGCATCCACGCCATCGACTGTCCGATGACCAGCCGCTCGAGATCGCCCAGGCGCACCCGCCACTGGCCCGTCACCACGGCATCCGACAGGTCGAAAACCTCGCCGTAGAAGTCATCCACGCCCCGCAGCGTCGCCGTGGCCTGGCGCCCCCCGTGTTCGAGCAGCACGCTCTGTTCCAGCGTGAGCGACAAGGCTCCGACCCCCGGAATCCGCCGCAGCGCCGCCGTGTCGAGATCCGTCACCGAGAAGGTCTGACCCCGCCGCGGCGTTAGCGTCAACTCCGCGTCAAAGGCCGAATACATCGACTTGACCAGCGTCTCGAATCCGTTGAAGACCGACAGCAGGATCACCATCGCCGCCACGGGAATCGCCACGGCAGCCACGCTCAACCCCGAAATCAGATTCACGACCGAACGTGAACGGGGTGAGAAGAAATATCGCCGGGCTATGTAGCGGGAAAGCATGGCAGACCGTGTCTCAGTCCTCCTTCAACGCCTTCTCGATGTGCTCGATATACTCGAGCGAGTCGTCCAGGAAGAACTGGATCTCCGGGATATTCTTCAGCTGGTTGCGGATCCGCTGCCCCAGGGCCCGACGGATGAACCAGCTCTGGTGCTCGAAGCGCTCCATGAGCGCCTGGCTCTGCTCGAAGGGGAAGATGCTCACGTAGATCTTCGCATAGCTGAAATCCGGAGATACCCGGACGCCCGTCACCGTGACCAAGGCCCCGCGGACCAGCGAGGCCCCCTCCTTCTGGAAGATATCCGCCACATCCTTCTGGATCTGTTTGGCGATTTTCTGTTGTCGCGTTGTTTCCATAATTTCCTCGTTTTACAGTCCGAACTTGAATACCTCCTTGTTCTTCTCGCGTTTCGGCCGCGGCTTCCACGTCTCGAATCCCTCCTTGTTGAAGCGGTAGCTCAATCCGACGGAGATCGTCAGGTTGTCCAGCGGCGATCGCATCGGCGTCGTATAGAAGGGGTTCTCCGGCCCGTCGTCGGCATTGTCGTAGTAACGGTTGCGGTTGCGCACGATATCCGAATAGCCGAAGTAGTAGCGAACCCGGAAGTTCAGCTCGAAGCACCGGATCAGAAACGCGATGCCGCCGCCCCCCGCCAGACCGTAGCCCCAGCGGTTGTCGCGCGGCACCTTGAACGTATAGGTGCCCCCTTCGGTCCCCTTCTCACGCGTCTGCGTGTCGATGAAATACTCCTGCTCCCACGTCGACGAGAAGTTGTAGAAGAAGGTCGCCGCGGCCTCCAGATAGACCCGGACATGGTTCCGAAGCAGATAGGCGTGCGGCTGCCACACCACCGGAAGAACCACCGAATTGATCCGTCGCGTATAGTAGAGATAGTTGGCCGTCTCCTTCTCGTCGACCTGCGAGGCGTTCGTCGCAAACGAATAGGCCTGCTGCTGGAACTCCAGATCGACGCCGAAGCCCCCCACGAAACGCTGATGACCGTAGTAACGCCACGTCAGACCCCCGCTGTAGAGACCCCAGAGCGCCCGCGTCTCCTGCTTCGGGTCAAATCGTCCGTTGCCCATGCCGTAGCCCCCGATGACGCCCAGCGTATGCTGCGAACTGGCCGCTTCGACGGCTAACAGTCCCGCCGCCGACAGCAGCCATATCCGCATATGTCGTCTTCCTGTCATGTTATCTGAAATTGCTGAACATGCTTCCGGCCGAACCGAAGCTGCTGTTGTTCATATTCTGCGGCTGCTCCTTCTTCTTCGGACCCTCCTTGGCCCGCTTCTCCGCCTCACGGCGCAGGCGCTGGAGCTCCCGCTCGTCGAGCATCCGCGACAGCGACTGCATCGTCACCGGAGCAAAGATCCGGTCCATATCCATCGTGAACTCGATCTCCCAGTTGGTCTTCGTCGCAAAGGTATCCTCACCCTCCGCGTTGACATACATCTCGGCTCGCTCCGGCTGGCGACGCTCGACCAGATTGCCCGTATCCCACTTGCCGTTGCCGTTGCGGTCCTCGATGATGCGGAACTTGATCTCCCCGGCCGGCACGTAGTTGAACTGGATGTCGCCCGCAACAACGTCGCGCCGCTCCTGCTTCAGCGTCCCGCTCCCGTCGAGCAGCTGCACGATGTAGCGCATCTGCGGATCCCGGGCCGCAACGTGGATCTTCACCGTGGCGAACTTCTCCGGATCGTAGACCGTATATTTCCCCACGATTGAGTCGTTGGCGTAGCCCGCCACGTCGCGGAAAACACTGTCCGGGATCGTCAGCGTATACTGCCCCCCCGGAACCCAATCCGCACGCAGGTACCACCGCCTCAGCATCGCCGTGTCGTGGACCATGTGGATCGGGACATCCTCGATCGTATTGTCCTCCAGCTGCCGCGTCAGCAGCATCCGCGACGTGTCGGCCTCGACCAGCGGGTAGTCGAAGTCGATCGTCAGGTGGTTCTCCGGATTCAGATCCCCGGACGTCGGCATGTTGAAGACGAAGGGATTCTCCTGCTTCGGCTCCACAAACTCCTCGCCCGCCGTCTCGGCCTTCTTCCGGGCTCGCTCGATCTTCTCCCGCGCACGCTCCTGCTCCTTGGTCTCGATCAGCCGCCACGAAAGCTTCAGTTGCGTCGTGTCGGGCTGCAGGCGGTTCAGCGTATCGTGTTTCAGATAGACGAGCTGACCCTTGATCGTATCCGGAAGCTCGGCCGACGGGACGTTGAACCACAGCGCGATGGTATCCTTGCCGACGGTCTGCGGATCGACGATCACCCGATCCTCCGGAATGCTGTCGAATCGCAGCGACCGGATCACCGGATGCGCCGCCGAAAAGTAGAGCATCGCCTGGTGCTGCTTCGGACGCTGGCTCTCCGACAGCACCTGACGCTTGAAGGCCTGGTCGGTGAACATCCGGAAGTAAAGCTGCGGCTCGGCCGAGACGTACTGCCGGATCGAATCGTACCACATCGCAAAGTCGGGCATCTCGGCCGGATTCCACACCCCGTCGATGAAGCCCACCTGGTCGGTTCCCGGATCGTACATCTGGTTGTCGTTCTTGTCCTCCACGGCGTAGATCCGGTAGGGGATCGGCTTGAGGTTCTGCGCAATGAAGATGCCGTTGTTCTCCGCCCGCCCGATCACCGCCGGCTGGTAGTTGAAGAGCGTCGAGTCATACTCCGCCACATCCTTCACCGAATCGGCCGGGTAGAACCAGATGAACGACTTCGAAACCGAATCGGCCCGGTAACCGTCGGCCGTATAGCCCGACATAACCATCGAGTCGATCTCCGGGCCCGTCGAAAAGACGTAACGCATCGAATAGAGCGGATTGCCCTCGTTATTGTCACGGATCGCACTGCCGAAATTCAGCGCATAGGTCGTGTTCGGACGAAGCGTGTCCCGCATCTGGATCACGATGCCGCGGCCACGCATCGTGATCGTCGGCTTCTTCTTCATCTGCGGCGAGGTGAAGAACTCCTTCTGCTGGTCCTTGATCTGCACGAACTCGTTGAACTCGATGTAGATCTTCCCGTAGTTCACCGTCGGGACGTTCGTCGTGAAGTTGTCCGGAAGCATCGTCACGATCACCGGCGGCAGCGAGTCCCGAGGACCCCCCGTCGGCGTCATCGTGCTCGCACAGCGGCTCAGAAAGGCCGTGGCAAAGAGCAAAAACACGACCGCTCGCAGAAAATTCATCTTCCCGGCGCTATGGGGTGTCTCCCGTCTCATCATGGTTGTTGGTTTTGCTTTTCGGCCTCCGGATCATAGGTCGGATTGACCACCAGCCAGCCGTTCGTATCCGTCGCATCGTGCCACAGCCCCCGCCACGGCCGGAACACCAGCGCCGGGAAGGTCAGCGCATCCGTCTGCGTGAGATCCACCGTCTGCTGCGTATAGGCGTACATCCGGTCGCTGCGGTCCGCTACCACCACCATCAGACTCCCGGCACTGACCGACATCTTGTAAAGGCCCGTGCCGCTGTCGGCGTAGCCCCGGAAACTCGGGATCGTCCGCGTGTCGGTCGTGTCGGCCTTCGAGGTGATCCGACCGCTCACCGCATCGTCGTACGAGGCGATATACCACGCCGTCGTATCGGCCGCATAGGCGTAGACCTCCATCTTCGAGATGGCCGTCTCGGCGGCCCCCTCGCTCAGCTGCGCCTTCGCATCCACGTAGCAGTCGCGGTAGACCGGCGGCGCATAGAATTCGTTGTAATAGCTCCAGTTGCCGTCCTTGTAGGAGTTGCCCTCCTTCCACGTCCGGAAGGTCAGAGCCACGTAGAGGTTCGGCAGATTCACCTCCACCTCCTGCTGCGTATAGGCGTAGAGCCGGTGGACCGGATCCACCGCCACGACCATCTGCGTCGGAGACCGCAGCTCGAGGCTCACCCACCCTGTCGTCCCCTCCCGCTCGTAGGGCGCCGACGTCGACACGGGCGTCGTGATCCGCTCCGAGGGCCGCCCCTTCAGGCTGATGACGCCGTTGAGCGCATCCTCGTAGCTCGACACCGTATAGAGCGCCGTATCGGCGTCGAAGGAGTAGGCCTTCAGCCCCTCGAACGGCGTGTAGGGATCCGTCGAAAGGGCCTGGGACAGCGGCTTGAGGATATAGTTCGTCCGGATCGAGGTGTCCTTGAAACACCCCGACGCCAGCAGCCCAAGTCCCGTCAGCAGTATGTACCCGATGCGTTTCATCCGGCGTGTTATCGTTTCTCTTCGTTGCGAAGCCGTTCCAACATCTCTCCCACGGTCAGCCCCGTCACCGGATGCCGCCGCTGGCGCATGATCTCGTTCAGCGGAACCAGCGCAAACTCCCGTTCGGCAAGCCGCGGGTGGGGCAGTGTCAACCGTTCGTCCGACAGCACCACGTCGTCGTAGAAGATCACGTCGATGTCGATCGGCCGCGAACAGTAGGCTGCACCCGACGTCGCCTTCTCGATGGCCTCCGCAGCCCGGTTGCGCCCCAGGTCCCGTTCGATCGCCTGGCAGGCGTCCAGCACCTCGTGCGGCGTGAGGTCGGTCGAGACCTCCAGCGCCTGGTTCGAGAAGCGCGTCGAGCTCCGGAAGCCCCACGCCTCGCTCTCGTAACGGTGCGAACAGCGCAGAACCGCGCCTACCCGCGAATTGATCAACTGTTGTGCCGTTTGGAGGGTCCGCTTCACGTCCCCCAGGTTGCCGCCCATTAACAATGCCACTCGTGCCATACCGTTACAAAGCTACAAATGTTTTATCATCTTGCTCACCGTGAGTGCAAAATGTGTGAATACGATCGTCGGATTCCCGTTCTGCGCGATCTGCACCCCCGCCCGCTCGATCTCCGCAATCAGCGGCTCGATGTTCTGCGTCCCGACGAACGGCGCAAATTTCGAGCAGAAGGCCAGCTCCTCGCCCCACAGGTAGCCGATCTGAGGAATCCCCGCATGGAGCATGAAACTCTCCCGCAGCAGCCGCGCCGCATTGCGCAGAAAGCCCTGCTGCTGCTCGCGCGAGAGCTGCGCCACCTCCTCGGCCCAGCCGATCAGTTCGAGGTGTTTGTCGTTATAGCTCAGACGCATCAGACTGCAGAAGAGATCGAAATACTCCTTGCGCAGCGCGTCGTTCTCGCCCGCCACCAGGTGCCCCAGTTCGAGCACGTCGCCCCCCGCCAGCCGCGCCATATTGTGCGCCTGCTGCGGATCGCTCACCCCCCGCCGCCGAGCCTCGGCCTCGAGCACCTCCGGCGTGATGCGCGGCACGG
Source organism: Alistipes megaguti (assembly GCF_944320325.1). Classification (NCBI taxonomy): domain Bacteria; kingdom Pseudomonadati; phylum Bacteroidota; class Bacteroidia; order Bacteroidales; family Rikenellaceae; genus Alistipes; species Alistipes megaguti. Next base: position 114,779 of record NZ_CALUHA010000001.1, on the reverse strand, counting down.
ACACCTCCTGCGTCCGCGAGAGAATCGTCGGAAGCAGCCGGTCGGGACGTTCGCTCACCAGAATGAAGAGCGTCCGCTCCCAAGGCTCCTCCAGAATCTTCAGAATCTTGTTCGCCGCCTCCTCGTTCATCGTCTCCGGCAGCCAGACCAGCATCGTCTTGTAGTCCGACTCGAAGCTCTTGAACGACAGCTTGCGAATGATTTCGTCCGCCTCACGCGCCGAGATCATCCCCTTGAGCGTCTTGCCCAGATCCAGCCGGTCGTACCACTCCTGCGGCGAAAAGTAACCCCGCCGCTCGGCGAACAGTTCGCGGAACTGCGGCAGAAACTCGTCGCTCAGCATCGCCTCGCCCGACTTCTTGCCTTGCCGGTTGACCGGAAAGACCAGGTGCAGATCCGGATGGGCCAGCGCCTCGATCTGCCGGCAGTCCGGGCATTCGCCACACGAGTCCCCGTCGTGGCGGTGGCGGCAGCAGAGGTACTGCACGTAGGCCACCGCCAAAGCCAGCGTCCCGTAGCCCGAGGCCCCGGTGAAGAGCTGCGCATGGCTCACCCGTCCGGCATCAACCGAGCGGGTCAGATGCCGTTTCAGATCCTCCTGTCCGATGATATCCGCAAAGCGCATCCCTTAACCCCGTTTCAGTACCGCGCGGAGCATGGCCCCCACGTCGATCCGCTCGCGACGGATCAGGTAGAGCCCGTACACCACAAAGATCACTATATTAAACGCATAGCCCGCAAACATATTGTCCACAAGGCGCGACATCGTCTCGCACAGCGCAAAGGCCGCCAGGGCCACGACGACATACTCCCAGATCCGTCCCCACGGATAGGGTGTCGGGAAGTAGCGGCGGTTGAGCCACCAGCTCACGGCAACCATCACCGATTCACTGGCCAGACGCGCCCAGGCCGCACCGTAGTAACCCCATCGCGGGATCAGGCCGAAGCCGAAGAGCGTCATGGCAACCAGTCCCGAACCCGTCACCACAATGGCCAGCGACGTCCGCTCCTCGCGTTTGTACCAGAACGAGAGGTTCAGCCACACGCCCGTCAGCACATTGGCCCCCAGCACCACCGGCAGGATGAAGATCCCTTCGCGGAAATCCCGCCCCACGATCAGCGCAAAGAGGTCGCGGAAGAGCGCGATGCCCAGAAAGATCACCATCGAGGCCATGACGTAGTATTTCAGCGCCGCGGCGTTCATCGCCACGAAGTCCGATTTCTTGAAGTTCGACAGGAAGAAAGGCTCCGCCGCCAGCCGGTACATCTGGTAGAAGAGCATCATCACCACGGCGATCTTCGTGATGGCGCCGTAGACCCCCAGCTGGGCCATCGAGCCCTCCGGAACGAGGTATTTGATCAGCTGGCGGTCGATGAACTCGTTGGCCGTGCCGGCCAGTCCCCCGACCAGCAGCGGCAGCGAATAGGCGAAAACCGCCGCCAGAAGCGTCCAGTTGATCCGCGGAACGGTGCGGTTCGTGGTCGTCAGGATCGCCAGCCACGTCACTACGCTCGCCGCCAGATTGGCCACGAAAACCCATCCCACGCCGAAATCCGTCCGGAAAAGCCCCGCCGCTCCGAATCCGAAGGCCAGCACCACGTTCAGCACCACGTTCAGCGCCTTCAACCCCACGAAGGTCATCGCCCGCCCCTGCTCGCGCAACCGCGAGAAGGGAATGCAGCCCCACACGTCGAAGAGGATGATCAGCGCCACCCAGACGACATACTCCGGATGGGCCACATAGGCCTCGCCCATGAGCGAGGCAACCCCTCCGCGAAAAAGCGTCATCAGAAGGAAGAAGACCGCCGCGGCCAGCGACGTGATGCCCCATGTCGTGGCGAAAAGACGCCGTTTGGCCCCCGCCACGTCACCCCCCGCCTCCTCGGCCTTGGCCGAAAAGCGGAAGTAGCTCGACTCCATGCCCATCGTCAGCAGCGTCAGCGCCAGCGGAATCAGCGCGTAGACGTCGGTGACGATTCCGTAGGTCTCCTGTCCGAACACCCGCGTATAGTAGGGCGTGAGCAGGTAGCTCAGGAAGCGCACCACGATGGTGCTGATGCCGTAGACGGCAGTCTGTTTGGCCAGTTTTTCGAGCATACTGAGGCTATATAGGCAGCAAAGATACAAATTTTAACCGGATTGCCCGCATCATTTCACCCTCTTTCATGGAAAGAGGGGCACAATCGGGCCACCACCGTCCGGAACAACACCGGAAGCACACCGCACAGCGCCGCACAACGGCCGGCAGACGAAAGAGATGAGTCGGGGAGGAGCGAGCCGGAACCGGACTGCATGAAGGCCGGACGTATGGCAACAGGACGGACTGAATGCGGGCCGAGGGGAAGGAGGGTAAAAAGACCGGGTACAGAAGACGGCGAGGGCCCAAGGAGAAACCGGAGAGAAAACCGGGGCAGGGGTCAGCACCGCCGGCAAAGGCATGCGACGTCGCCCGATCCGGCAACGTCGCCCGTAAGAAAACGCCTTACACGCACCTCCTCAGAGCCACTTCTTGTAGCGGAAGAACCAGATCGTCAGGATCGACGCGATGATCATCAGCGCGATGGCAAAAAGGTAACCCAGCGGAATGACCCAGCCGTTCGAAAGCGTCCACGTCCACTCCAGCTCGGGCATCGTCTTGAAGTTCATGCCGTAGATCGACGCGATGAGCGTCGCCGGCATGAAGATCACCGCAGCCACCGAGAAGATCTTCACAATGCCGTTCTGCTCGATGTTGATCAGACCCAGCGCCGCATCCTGGATGTAGTCCAAACGCTGGAAACTGAAGTCCGCATGGTTGATCAGCGAATTCACGTCCTTGATCATCAGCTGCAGACGCGGGTAGATATCGTTCGGAAAACGCTCCGAACGCAGAATGCCCGACAGCACCCGCTGCCGGTCGAAGATGTTCTCGCGCAACGACATCGTACTCTCCTGAAGGGCACTGATGCGGTGCAGTACCTCCTTGTCGATCGAATCCTCCGAGTTGATGTCCTTCGAAAGCGCCGCAACCTGTTTGGCAATCAGCTCCACCAGGTCGGCATCAAAGTCGATGCGCACCTCCAGCAGCGAGATGAACAGATGATAGCCCGTCGAGTAGCTCCGGTAGTTCATCTGAAGCCGCTTCTCCGTCTCGCGGAAGGTCCGGAACTCCGCATTGCGCACCGAAACCAGCACACCCTCGTTCGAGATGATGAACGAAACCGGTTCGACGATAAACGAATCACCCGTCGGGATGAAGAAATTCGCATTCGAGACGATCGAATTCTCGTTCTCCGAGTATTTCGACGTCGACTCGATCTCCTCGACCTGCTGCTTGGTCTGAAGGCTGATCTCCATGAAATTCTCGACCGCCTTCTGCTCCTTGATCGTGGGAGACAACATGTCGATCCACAGAATGTCGTCGTAACCCAACTCGTCGAAGAGCTTCGTATCCGCATTCCGGATGATCTTGTTGTATTGTTTGAGGTAGATGGTTATCATGTAAGGCTCTCTAATCGTTGACAGTTCGTGAATCCCTGGACAGAGAGGCGGACCCCGTGGCCCGCGCTAACCTCTTCAGCCCGGATTGGTCCTCGGGGCCACCTTCAGGCCCGAGTCCCAGAACTTCTTGAGCGCCTTGTCTTTCTGATTGTCAAAAATGTAGTCGAAATGGGCCAGCCCTTCGTAGGCACCCCCCGCATCATCGGCATAGGGCGATTCGAGAATGGCCTCATAACCCCGCTCCAGACCGTAGGTCAGCGCATACTGCAGCGCCTCGACCGTCTCGGGCTCCACCTCCGGATGGGCCACCCACAGTGCAAAGGCCATCGGAAGATGCGCGTAGGGTTTCCACGCCTCGACGAGCGGATCGTCGCTTCCGAGCAGGGCATCGAGCGACGCCGGAACTCCGCCGACACAATACTCCGTAACCAGACGCGCGCTTTTCAGCGTCGGGTAGGCCGCAGCGGGGATCAGAGCGATGTCGGCCTGGCGGTCGACGAAACGTTGGAGGGATTCGGAAGGGGTAGACAGCAACAATTCCGCACGAAGGTTACCCTCGTGTCGGATACCATAAATGAATGGCGTCGTGCTCAGGCACGACACAATGGCTATACGCGGAACTGTGACCATCATCCATAAGGTATATAATGTTGGTTCGTGAAACAAAGGTACGATAAAATTCCGGAAATTTTTCCATATTTTTTGGAAAAAGTGCGTTCTCCTCTTGACAAGGGGGTGGCCGGTGTCGTATATTTGTCCTGCAATTCACAGGTTGAGGCCTTCAGTCGGCAAGTTATAAACATGTGTCAATCCGCAATCCGCGAGATACTTGCCGCAAGTTATTCCAAATCATGAACAAATTGTAGACAACTTATTGACAGGTTGTCAACACAAAGGCCGTCGTTCGCTCCGGTGCCCCCGGACATACTGTCCGTTGCCCTCCGCCAAGCCGAATTTCCAACCCGCCGAGACTCCATCCGGACATCGTGCCGCCCGGACTTCCAGCCACTCCCGATCCGTATCCGGAAGCCCCTCAGAACCCTCAACAGACCCAGACAATTCCGAACCACTCCTCTAAAACCTTCATCCATGCAATTCTACAAGTATCCAGACGCGTACGCGCCCGTTGGAGCCGGGATACCGGCCATTTTCGGGCTTCAACTCGATGCGCCGGACAACATCGACCTCCGCATCCGCAAAACGGAGTCCAACCGACTCCTGGGCGGCAAACGCTTCGTCAATGTCTCCCAGGCCGACATCGACGTCGCCGCACGGATCCGGTCCGTCATGGCATTCACCCCCTCAACCGGCAAAACCGGCTTCAAATCAACGGACGGCCGCCTCATCCGGGCCTGTGTCGAGGCCCTGCACCCCGGCAGCGAGACCATCGAACTCACCTCCGAGACCCGGACCTTCATCCCCGGCGATCAAAGCGCCCAATCCTCCGGACTGCGAACCGCAATGCCCCTCAACCGGCTCATCCCGGCCGGCGAAGCCGACGAAATCTCCATCTTCAACAACAACTGCTGCACCGTCCTCGTCTCGGGATCCGGACGCGACTCGACCGTCGCCGAACAGTTCGAATCTTCGCAATACGGATGGCAGGTCTTCCGACTCAACACGGCCGATTTCCCCGACTGCGATACCATCACGGTCGACACGGGCATCGGTGAGAGCATCGTCTACACGGTGATCCCCGCCTCACAGAACGCCGTCAGACTCGCCTGGGAATCCCACACCGGAGCAATCGAACACTACTCCTTTCCCACGGTCCGCCAGACTTCGCTGCTCGTCGAAAAACTCCGCACCGAATCCCACGAAGGGTATCTGGTCACCGCCGCCGAAACCCTCCGCAAGACAACCATCGTCTCGGCCTTCGAACTCCCCGAAGTGCTGGAACCCCTTGCCGAACTCACCTCGGCCCGCAACGTCTGGGCCCTGAAGAGGGACATCTACACCCCGATCGACATCCTGACCGATGAGGTCGTCATCCAACAGCACGGTACACTCTGCGCTCTGGAGCTGGCCTTTCGTCCCAAAACCGCCTCGTCATGGAGCTGAAAATCGACGGACAGATCTGTGATCCGGGAACCGTCCCGATCGCCGTCCCCGGATATGCGGCCACGGAGGCCGAATCCATCGAGGCCGCCCGCGAAGGGCGCTCTCTGACGCTCAAAATACCCTTCTCTCCCCGCAACAACTCCCTGCTCGGTTGGGCCGACGATGCGCAGACCGCCTTCCGGTTCAACGACACGACCCACTCCGCCGAACTCTCCTACGAGGGGGCCCGGCTGATCGAAGGGTCGGTCCGACTCCTCTCCGTCGGAGACGACAGCTACGAAATCGAAATCCGCAGCGGAGGCGCCGACTGGGCCTCACAGGCCTCCTGGCGCCAGCTGGACGACCTGCCAATCGACTGGAAAGCCCAACTGACCCCCACGATGATCTGCCAGAGCTGGACGAACGACTCGCCCGTCAAGTTCTTCCCCGTCCACCACGACCAGTACGAGCAGCAGAACAGCTCCACCGACCTGCTCCCCGCCGAACGCTTCCTTGCCGTGGAGGATTACCACCCCTTCCTCCACGTCGCATCGCTCGTCGACGAGATCTTCGCCCAGTCCGGCTATCAGGTCAAAAGCCGGTTCCTGGAGTCCGACCTCTTCCGCTCGCTCTACATGAGCGGCGCCTACGCCACCCGGGACACCGCCGCCGCCGTCAACCGCATGGGGTTCGCCGCCCGAAGACTCGGTTCCGTCACCGCCGAGGCCAACGAGGTAGGACGCGTCGTGGCAAACCCCGACGCCATCGCCAACACCCTCGGCAATATCGTCGACACGGCCACCCCGCAGAGCATCGACGACGACGGCCTAGCCATCAGCGGCCTCTACAACAACGGAAACTGCTTCTCGACGGTCGACGGCAAGATCTGCTTCACGCCCCCTTCCGAAATCACCGTCGGATTCGAGTACTACCTCAAATATACCACCTATCACCGAATCCTCTCCCGGGATCGCCTCATCGGTTTCGACACCATCTACCTCGGATCCGGATCCGAATTCCAGTTCACGCTGGCAAACCGATACCAAGACCAACGCGACAATATCGCCAGGAACATCACCTACCGGGTAATCGTCTTTGACCACAAGGATGGTGCCCAATACCGGTTGACCCTGAATCGGGGCGTCGCTCAGGACACCCTCTGGACCACCTTCTCCGCACGAACGGTCGTAATCAACAGCCCCGCGACGGGACAGCTATCCAACCTCAAACTGTCCGTCTACGAAAATGGGCAGTGGGTCCCCTACACCGGAGACTGGGCTCTCTACAACGGATACATCGGCGAATACGGCACAACAACCGTCGAAGTCCGGCTCCGAAGCTCTCCGGAACAGGTATCGCCGACTTCTCCCAAGTATTTCAACCTCATCTACTTCGGCGGAGCCGAAGAGGAGATGAAGCTGACCCTGCACAAGGAGTGTTCGCTGCGGCCCGTCTTTCAACCCGGACCGGCGTTCGGCTCCTCGATCGACTTCACGGATGTCGCCCGCCACAACATCCGCCAGTCCGAACTGCTCGAGAGTCTCTTCCACCTCTTCAACCTGCGCTGTTACACCGAAGAGGAGACCCGCACCGTATGGATCGAACCCGAGGTCGACTTCTACGGCGCCGCGCCGGAGATCGACTGGAGCCGCCGCACCGACTTCTCACGCCCCGTCGTCCGCGAGCAGACCGCCCCCTCGGTCCACGAAAAACGGACCTGGAAATTCCTCGAAGGCGACGGCGCCGTCTCCCGGTTCAACTCCGAAGAGCAGACCACACTCGGCGCCTGGAGCTACGCATCCCCCTCGTGCGCCACGATGATGGGCGAGAAGACTCTCCGCAACCCGCTCTTCGCCCCGACGCTCAGCTCGACGGGACACTACCTGAACGCCCCCTCGGCCCGGCTGCTGCAGGTCGGGGACCGCGACGATGCCGAAGACGACGGCACGAACTTCACCCCGCGTATCGTCCGCTACGCCGGCGTCATTCCCCTGCCCGAGGACGAACGATGGGGATACCCCTCCGGACGCAACGAATATCCGCTGGCGGCATTCCTCTACCCCGGCGACGAATCGACCGAACCCTTCACCCTCGGATTCGAAGACCGCGACGGAGCCGAAGGTCTCCACCGGTACTACGACCGGCAGCTCCTGAGAGAGGCCATCGGCGAACGCGTCTCGCTCTGGATTCACATCGAACCCCATGAATTCGAGGAGCTGTTCTCACCCGGAGTCGGCGGACCCGACATCCGATCCATCTTCCGCATCGACACCGGCAAGGGCATCGTCCGCGCCATTCTCCGACAAATCGACGAATACGACCCCCGAAAAGCCTCGACCCGCTGCACCTTCGAACGCATCGACCAGTTATGACACGTCTCGACGAACAACTCTGCGAGGACCTCCTGCGCCAGGTGCGCGGCCTGACTCCCCGCCAGGCCGTCCTCGCGCTCTTCGAAAGCGGAATGATCGACCACCGCGCCTGCGAACGCCGCGCCATCCGCGACGAAATCGAACGGCTCGAACGGCAGGGCATGCCCCGCTGCGAAGCCTTCGAGGTGGTTGCCGACCGCTTCTGCTGCTCCTACGAAAAAGCTAGAAACGCCTTTTACCTCCTTTCCAAACACTGAAAATCATGAAATCGGAAATCCAAATCAACAACGCCGCCGACGTGTGCCAGATCGACATCGAGGGCACGATCGGCATCCCCGAAGAGTGGCAGTTCGAAGATCCCGACGCACGGGTCGCCACCTATGAACGATTCCGCGACGCCCTGCGGCGCATCACCGAAATCGACGCCCCGCAGGTCATCGTCAACATCCGCTCGACGGGCGGCGACGTCAACGATGCCCTGCTGATCCTCGACGCCCTGCGCCAGCTCTCCGCACGCATCGTCACCCGCTGCTACGGATACACCGCCTCGGCTGCCACGATCATCGCCCAAGCCGCCTCGGAGGGGTGCCGCGAAATCTCGGAGAATGCCCTCTACCTGATCCACAACGCAATCTGCTCGACCGAGGGCAACGCCGCCGAAATCGCCTCCGAGGTCGAGCTGCTCCAGCAGACCGACGCCCGCATCGCCGCCGTCTACGCCTCGCGATCGGGACGCCCGGCCGAGAAGTTTCTCGCGCTGATGGGCGAAAACAACGGAAACGGACGCTGGCTCTCGCCCGAGGAGGCGATCGCCGCAGGGCTGGCCGACCGGGTGATCGAACCCGCCCGGACGGGCTCCTCCCTGGCGCAGAACCTCTCGCGGGGCTGGCAGCGGCTGCTCTCCGAACTGGGCGTCCGATCCGCACCGAAACGCGTCGCCGACCGAAACATCCTCCACTCGCAGGCCGAACTCCAGGAGCTGCACCGCCGTTCGTCGATCGCCGCAGAGGAGACCCGCCGCCGGATCGGTCCGACCCGCGTACTGCCGGTCGAAGACCCCTCGTTCGGCGACACAATCCGCTCGGCCAACGAACGCGCCTATGCCGAGGATGCCCGATGTTTCCGGAACTGACCCCGGCACCGCCCCGCGAAATTGCAAAAAAACGGGTCCTGCGCCCGCAACCGAATCATAAACCCTCAAAAACAAACAAACACCATGACCTATCTTGAAAATTCGAAGCAGTACACCGGTACCGATCTCGAGAACATCTTCTTCCGCCCGATTCTGACCGGGCAGTCGGCCAAGGAGTTGGGCGTACGCGTCCTCTACAACATGCCGCACAACGCCCACGTCCAGCTCTGGGACGGCCAGCGGAACATCCTCCAGAAGTTCACCTCGGCCGGCTGGAGCGGCAGCACCGCACCGACCCGAACCGAAAAGGCCATCGACATGAAGCGCGTGAAGGCCGAACTCGGATTCTCGGCCGCCGACTACTTCTCGATGGTCTACGAGAAGATCTCGTCGATCGTCGACGTCAACATGGAGGACCTCTCCGGAACGATCCTCGAGCAGGCCGAAACCGAACTCTTCCGCCAGGCCCTGGCCGAAAACATCCGCGCCACGATGTGGGCCGGGGACTCCTCGGCCGACGATGGCTACAACACCTTCGACGGATTCCTCAAACTCGTCCAGGACGGCGCCACCTCCGGATCGATCGAGGACTTCACCTACTCGGAGGAGAACCTCGCCCAGAACAGCTACGTCACCGAAATCTTCGACCAGCTCTGGAACAGCGCCGATCCCCGCATCCGCGACCTCAAGGCCGACGGTCAGCTGGCCTACTTCGTCTCCTCGGACCTCTGCTACCTCTACGAGAAGTATCTCGACGAGAAGGGCGTCGATGCCGCCTACATCGACTCCGTGAACGGCCGTCCGCAACTGGCCTACCACGGCATCCCGGTCATCGACGTGAGAATGGACAGCTATCTGGCCGAAACGTCGCTCCACCAGTCGTTCGCCCTGCTCACCGACCGCCGCAACCTGGTCATGGCCGTCAATACGGCCGACATGCCCGGAAACGAGGTGCGCATGTGGTACAACCCCGACGAGATGGAGAACCGTCAGCGCGCGGTCTTCATGGCCGGCTGTCTGCTCCTCGACGAGAAGCTGATCGGCTACGCCTACAAACAGTAACAACCCACACGGAGCCTCCCCGCCGCCGGACCCGCCGGGACGGGGAGCCCCTCCGAAATCCGCAAATACGTCATGAGCAAACCGAAACACTTCAAAACCGCCGTGGGCGTCGCCAACCGGACGGATCCCTACGCCGTGCTGGGGTCGACACGCGTCGAAAACGACCACTTCTGGCGTTGGGGCGACGACAACCTCTTCCCACAGGCCCTGGCCCTGATGGCCCGCCGATCGACCACCCACCGCCGAATCATCAACGACAAGGCCGACTACATCTCCGGCAAGGGCGTCATCTGCGACGAAGCCCGCCAGCCCGCCCTGGCGGAGTTCATCGGCCGCGTCAACGGCTCGGGCGAAACCCTGCGGCAGATCCTCAACAAACTGGCCTTCGACAAGGCGTTGTTCGGAAACGCCTTCCTCGAGGTGGTCACCGATGCCGACCACTCGTTCCTCTCGCTCTACCACCAGGACGCCTCGCGCTGCCGCGTCGCCCGCGACTCGCAGCACATCCTCCTCCACCACAACTGGGCCGCCTTCAAACCCGCCGAGGCACGTTCCCTGCCCCTCTACCCGACGTTCGAACCCCAGCAGGACGGAACCCTGCGCGCCATGATCCACTACAAGGACTACGAACCCACGTTCGAACACTATGGCGTGCCGCCCTACATCGCCGGATTCGGCGTCTCGGCCATCGCCTACAAGACCGACCGATGGAACATCTCGCGGCTCGACAACTCGTTCCAGTTGTCGGGCGTCATGATGCTCGACTCGACGGTCGACAACGAGGCCGAGGCCGAACGCATCGTCCGCATGGCCGAGCGCAAGTTCGCCGGGAATCCCGGACAGGTGATGTTTGTCATCCGCGACGGAGGCGACGACGACAACTCGCGATTCATCCCCATCACCTCACAGAACGAGGGCGACTGGCAGGCACTGCACGAACAGGCCGTCGGCGACATCGTCGTGGCCCACTCCTGGTTCCGCACCCTGAGCGGACTGGACTACGCCTCAGGATTCAACGCCGAACGCATCCTCCACGAGTACGAAGTGGCCCTCAACACGGTGATTCTGGCCGAGCAGGCCGAACTCACCGAGCCGATCCGCAGCGTCATCGGCACGATTCTGGGGGCAGACACCTCGTCGCTGCAGATCGTCAACCGCCCGCCAACCCGCTCGAAGCCCATCTACATGAAGGTCTGGGAGGCCCGCAAGGCCGACGGTCTGGACTACGACCCGGAGGATCCCCGACAGCAGTACTACCTCTCCGAAATCACCAAATACAACGTCACCAGCATCGGCTGACGGATCGCCGGGCGGTGGCTGCCGGTTTCAACCGGCGGCCATCACCCGGTCCCTCGCACCGCAAACACCCCTTCACGCCATGAATACCCTCATCACCACCACCCAACTCCTGCAACAGGCCTTCGGAAGCGGCGAATACCTGCCGCCCGACACCTTCTCCGAGGCCGACATCGCCGCCGCCGAAGAGCGGTATCTTCTCCCCGTAATCGGCCCGGCACTCCACGAACGGCTCCTCGCCGGCGACTATGCCGACCTGCGCGACAGCTACCTCGCACGGCCGCTGGCCCTCTTCACGCGGCTGATGCTCCAACCGCGGCTCGACATCCGCACCGGGCAGTGCGGCACCTCGGCCCCGAAAAGTTCCTGGGGCCAGCCCGCCGACGAAGAGGCCCGGCGCCGCCAGTGCCGGGCGCTGCGTGCCGAAGCCCGTTCGCTGCTGCACCGGGCCGTCAGGTACCTCGACCGCCACCGCGAAGAGTTCCCCGAATACCGCCCCGAGCGGAACATCCTGAAACGCTGTACGACCGATGGAGGCTTTGTACAGATTCGTTAGCGGCATCGCGGCTGGAATTGCCGCGCTGTTCGCCCCGATCCAGCCGCTGGTCATCACGACGATGCTCTTCATCGGCGTGGACTTCCTCTCGGGGGTCTTCGCCGACCGGGCCGTCGCCCGGCGCGAAGGCCGGAAATGGTATTTTGAAAGCTGCAAGGCCTGGCGCACGGTCCTCAAGACGGCTCTCGTCCTGACGGCCATCGTCATGGCCTGGCTGATAGATCGCTGCGTGCTGGACTTCATGCAGCTCAATCTGGCCAAGCTCTTCACGGGATTCACCTGCGGCGTAGAGTTGTGGTCGTTCCTCGAGAATGCCGCCCAGCTCTCCGAAGCCCCGCTCTTCCGCTGGCTGCGCCGCTATGCCAAACGCCGGATGGAGAAAGAACTGCAAATCGACGAAAAAGAGGATGGCACGAGGACTCGATAACCGCAATCCCGGCAATATCCGCCGTTCGAAGGTCCGCTACCGGGGCGAGGTGCGTCCCTCGCGCGACCCCGACTTCAAGCAGTTCGAAACGCTGGCCTGGGGCTATCGGGCCATCTTCGTCCTGCTGGACACCTACCGCATCCGCTACGGGCTCGACACCATCCGCGGGATGATCTCCCGCTGGGCCCCGCCCTCGGAGAACCATACCGACCTCTACATCCGCGCCGTGGCCGCCGATACGGGCATCGACCCCGATGAGCCGCTCGACACGCGCGACGCCGGAACGATGATCCCGCTGGCGGCGGCCATCTCGCGCGTGGAGAACGGGGCCCCGGCCGACATACGGCAGGTGGCCGACGGATGGGAGCTTTTTCTGTCACCCGAATAACTTTTTTTCGTCTGTTTTGATTATCTTGCAGGTATGAAAATCGCCTGCCTGCTGGATCGGCTCAATCGGATGCCGATGGTCAAGCTCCTCGCACCCTTCGCCGCGGGGATTGCCTTGGCCGGAGTGTACGAACTGCCCCTGTGGTTTCTCGCAGGGGCTTTCGTCTGTACGGGCATCGTGGCTCTCCTCTTCCGTTCGGGAGCGGCCGCCGTGGCGATGCTCCTCACGTCGGGATTCGCCGCGGCACAACTCCGGGCTCCCGAAATTTCGGTCCCCCGGGAGGTGTACACCCTCTACGAAGTCGTCGTGGAGGGATTTCCCGTCGAACGGGAGCGCTATTCGGTCGCCGATGCCGCAGTCACGGCCTGGCGCGACCCGGCGAATGGCCATTGGCACGCTTCGGAGAGCCGGATCCGGCTCTATGCCGATTCGTTGATCCGGCTTCGGGACGGAGAGCGGATCCGCTGCCGGGGTCGTGTGAGGCCGTTCCAGGGCGGAGCCGAGAGCTACCGGCAGCTGATGGAACGGAGGGGCTATGCCGGAACGCTGTGGATCGGAGAACGGGCGATCTTCGACCGGGAGGAGCCCCGGGGTGCCTCCCTGCACCGCCGGGCTGTCGAACGTCTCGACCGTCTGCCGATGGCTCCCGAAGCCCGGGCCGTCGTCGAGGCGATGGCTGCGGGCGAACGGCGCGGAATCCCCGCCGAACTCCGCACTGTCTACTCCCGAAGCGGTTTTTCGCACCTGCTGGCCGTATCGGGGCTCCATACGGGGATTGTCTTCGTCGTGGTGAACGCCCTGCTCTGGTGGCTGCCCCTGCTGCGGCGCGGGCACCTCTGGAAGAACCTTCTCGCAGCGGCGGCCATCTGGCTCTTTGTCGCCGCGGCCGGATTCCCGCCCAGCGCCATACGGGCCGCCGTGATGTGCACCTTCCTCCAGGCCGCACTCGCCTCCGCGTCGGAGTATGTCGGAATGAATGCCCTGGCCCTGGCGGCCTTCGGGATGCTGCTCTGGAATCCCAACTGGATCGGCGACCTGAGTTTCCTGCTCTCGTTCCTCGCCGTCGCAGGGATTCTCCTCTGGGGTGTGCCCCTCTGCCGCAGGTGCCGGACCCGCCACCGATGGCTGAATGCCGTGAGCGACGCCTACGTGATCGGGTTGACGGCCACACTGGCTACGGCTCCGCTCGTCTCGCACACCTTCGGCATAGTTCCCTTGGCCGGGCTGGTCGTCAATCCGGTGGCCATCCTGCTGGCCGGGGTCGTGGTATTCGGCGGTGCGCTCTGGATGCTCCTGCCCGTCGGATGGCTTGCGCCGCTCTTCGGGCTGGTGACGGGCAAGGCCGCCGAAGCGGTCAACTTCCTGGCCCGGGCGACCGCCGCACTGCCCGGAGGCACAACCGACTATACGCTCGAAAAGGCTCCCACCATACTCCTCTATGCGGTTTTCCTTCTTGCAACGCTCGCCGCAGGGTGCCGGGAACCGAAAAAAAGCCTACCTTTGCGTCCGTAAAACAAACGCTTTCGACCCATGATCACCGCCGAGGAATACGACCTGCTCCGTAGCGACGAGCTCCGGCAAGCGATTGCCGCCGCCCGGGGCCGCGACCCGCTGGAGGTGGCGCTCGACCGGACGGTTCCCCATGCCCGGCTTGTCGCCACGCAGGTCAAGTACCTCGCACGCGCCGAACGCAAACTCCCGACGTATGCCGCCGCGCAGTGCATCCTGCCTCCGCGGGCCTTCGAACAGGCCTCGAGCGAAGCCGCGGCCGCCCACAAACGCATCGCGGGCGACACGGTGCTGGACCTCACCTGCGGACTGGGGGTCGATGCGCTCCATCTCGCCCGGCATTTCCGCCGCGTCGTGGCCCTCGAACGCGACCCGCTGCTGGCCCGCATCACCGCCGACAACCTTTCGAGAATGGGAGTTGCGAATATCGAGGTCGTAAACAGTTCGGCCGAGGAGTTTCTCGGCCGCGAAGGGTTGCATTTCGACTGGGTTTATGCCGATCCCGACCGCCGTTCGGCCGAAGGACGCAAGCAGGTGCGGCTCGAAGCCTGCTCGCCCGACATCGTGGCCCTGAAACCGGAGATCGACCGGATCGCGCCGCGGCTCTGCCTGAAAAACTCCCCGCTGTTCGATGTGGACGAGGCCCTGCGGCTCTTTCCCGGAAGCCGCGTGGAGGTCGTCTCGTCGGGCGACGAGTGCAAGGAGGTCGTGGTCTATGCCGACGGCTCGGGACCGCTCGTTACGGCCACGGCGCTCGGTACAGGGAGCTTCTCGGCCCGGCCCGGAGCCGCCGCGCCCGAAGCCCCGGCATTCGATCCGGCGCGTTACCACTGGTTGGTGGTCCCGGACGTCGCCCTCCAGAAAGCCCGCCTCACGCGCCTCCATCTGGCCGGGAAGGCCGACTGCTGGAGCGACCTCGGATTCGGATTCGCCGAAGAGGAGCCGCACGGCATCATCGGGCGCGTACTGCCCGTCGAGCGGATCGAGCCCTACGACCCGAAGCAGCTGAAGCGAGAACTGAAAGGCCGCGGCCTCGAACTCCTCAAACGCGACTTCCCGCTCCCGGCCGAGGAGCTCATGCGGCGCCTCGGCACCCGTCCCGGCGCCGACCTGCGGATGGCCTTCACGAAAATCGGGAACGATTTTTGGGCGATCCGCCTAAAATAGCTATCTTTGTCGAATAGCACCGCGATGGCGGACCGAGCCCATGATACTCCGAAAACTCTTCACCTACTTTACCGATACGATCTTCCGGGAGGACATCAACGAATGGCGCAATCCCGTCGTGCGGTGGCTCGTACAGCAATACCGGCTACTCTTCTACACGGCCCGCGGGCTGGTCGAGCACGGAACGCTGGTCCGCTCCGCAGCGCTCACCTTCTACACGCTCATGTCGCTCGTGCCGCTCCTGGCCCTGGTCTTCGCCGTGGTCAAGGGATTCGGCCTCGCCGACGGACTCGTCGAAAACCTCTACGAGCTCTTCCCTCAACACCCCGAAACCGTCGACTACATCGTCGGATTCGCCGAAAACGCCCTGGCCCGAACCCAGGGCGGCGTCGTGGCCGCCGTGGGCCTGGTGATGCTCTTCTGGGCCGTGATCCGCGTCTTTGGGTCGATCGAAAACGCCTTCAACAACATCTGGGAGGTCAAGGTCGAACGAAGCATCGCCCGTCAGTGGACCGACTACATCGCCGTGGTGATGATCGTCCCCGTGCTCTGGATCCTCGCCAATGCTGTCGGCAACTACATCGAGCAAGTCCTGGGCCTCTACGACAAGTGGTACTTCACGACCCTCTCCCGCCTGGCCTCGATGGTCGTCATCTGGACGATGTTCACCCTGCTCTACCTGATCATCCCCAACGCCCGGGTGCGGTTCCAGAGCGCCCTGATGGCCGGAATCGTCGCCGGGACCATCTTCCTGCTCTTCCAGTGGGGCTACGTCTACGTCCAGCGCTGGATGACCTCCTACAACGCCATCTACGGAAGTTTCGCCGCCCTGCCGCTCTTCCTCATCTGGATGCAGACCTCGTGGGAGATCCTCCTCTTCGGCGGCGAACTCTCGTTCGCCTACCAGAACATCAGCCGCTTCGCCGAGGAGCGCGAATCCCTCCGGATCAGCTACGACCAGCGCCGCAAGGTGCTCCTCGCGGTGATGATCCTCGTGGCGCGGAATTTTCGCGACCACGGAGGAACGCTCTCGACCGATACGATCCGCGAACGCCTCGGACTCCCGACCCGCATCGTCAATGACGTGCTCTTCCAGCTCGTGCAGGCCGGGCAGCTGATCGCCGTGCGCAGCGGCGACGGCGAACGCGACGTGGCCTTCACCCCGGCGCATGACCTTGCGTCGACGACCGTCTATGGCATTCTGGAAGCCGTCGAACGGACGGGGCAGGCCACACTCGACCTCGGGCAGACCCCCGAACTGGCCCGGATGAACCAGGAGGTGGAGAGCCTCAAAGAGGAGGTCCGCCATTCATCGAACAATGCCCGGTTGAGCGACCTGCTATGAATCCCGAAACACACCCCATGAAACGCATCGTCATCATCGGAAGCGGCAATCTGGCGGAGGCCCTGGCCCGCGCCGTCGCCGCCAGCAGTCTCGAAGCCGTACAGATCTGGGCCCGGAACCCGGAGCGCGGCCCCGCCGTAGCCCGCATCGCCGGATGCGGATGGAGCGACGACCCCGCCGGACTCGACCGCACGGCCGACCTCTATCTGATCGCCGTGAGCGACCGCGCCGTGGCCGAGGTGGCCTCCGCGCTCCCGATCCCCGCATCGGCCGCCGTGGCCCACACCGCCGGAAGCGTACCGCTGGAAACCATCCCCGAGCGTTTCGCGCACCGCGCGGTCTTCTACCCGATGCAGACCTTCACGAAGGGACGCCCGGTGGATTTCTCCGAGATTCCGGTTTTTCTCGAAACCGCGGATCCCGGATTCCGGGCCGAACTCGAATCCCTCGCCCGCGAACTCTCCCGCACGGTGCTCTGGGCCGACTCGGCGCAACGCGCCCGGGTACACCTCGCGGCGGTCTTCGCCTGCAACTTCGCCAACCACATGTACGCCCTCGGCGAGGAGACGGTGCGCCGCGCCGGACTCGACTTCGGGGTGCTCAAACCCCTGATCGCCGAGACCGCGGCCAAAGCCTGCGACGCCCGCTCGCCGCGCGACGTGCAGACGGGCCCCGCCGTGCGCAACGACACCGTCACACAGGAGCGGCACCTCGCCCTGCTCGACGGCGATCCCACCTTACAGGAGATCTATACCCAAATCAGCGAAAACATATGGCAAACTTCAAGGAAGAGATAGCACGCTGCCGGACCTTCATCTTCGATGTCGACGGCGTGATGACCGACGGCGGGATCATCCCGACCGTCGACGGTGACTTCATCCGCCGCTACAACGCCAAGGACGGCTATGCCCTGGCCTACGCCATCAAACTGGGCTACCGTGTCTGCATCATCACCGGAGGACGCGGCAAGACGCTCGAGCACCGGCTCCGGATGCTCGGGATCCGCCACTACTACGTCGACTGCATGGACAAGATCGCGGCGCTGCACGAATACCTCCGGAACGAGGGAGTGGCGCCCTCCGACGTGATCTACATGGGCGACGACATCCCCGACCTGGAGTGTATGCGCGAAGTAGGGATTCCGGTCTGCCCGTCGGATGCCGCCGCCGAGGTGATCGAGGCTTCGCGCTATGTCTCGGAGTTCAAAGGGGGCGAAGGTGCCGTGCGCGACATCATCGAACAGGTGCTCCGGACCCACGGCGACTGGGCGCGCGATTCGCACGGCGTGACCCCCTCGTCGCTGGCCGCCTCGTGCTGACCGATCCCGTGCCGACCGATCCGTCGACCGCCTAAAAGCCCCGGCCCGAAATACGACCGACCCCGGAATATACGGCTGTAATCAGTCACAAAAAAAGATCCCGAACGCGAAGTTCGGGATCTTTTCATTTCAGCATGCGCGGCCGTTAGGGCAGTGAAACCGATACCCACTGGGGAGCCTTGTTCATCTCCAGGTCGTTGCCGTTCGCGGTGTGGTCCTTGATGGTGGTACCCTGCCCCTCGTTGAAGCGCCAGTAGGCCACCAGACCCTCCGATGCGGGATCGACGTAGTAGAAGTGGTTCGCAGCCTTGAAGTCGGCCGGCGAGAGGACCTTGTTCCAGATGCGCACCTCGCACATCTTGCCCTTCAGGCCACGCTCCGCACTGTAGGAGTAACCCACCCAGAAGAGGCGGTTGTAGTCCGAATCGGGATAGGCGCGCGGCGAGCCGAAGCTGGCCGACGACATCGACGAGATGCGGCCCGAACCATACGATGCACCGTTGACATAAAGCGTCACCTGACCCTGATCGAAGGTAGCGGCGAGGTGAATCCACTGGCCCTGCATCATGAACGGAATCAGCTCAAACTGGGCGATCACGGCGCCGTCGCGGTGAGCCACCTCAAGCATGTTGTTTCTGACGTTCTGGCCGTCGCCCAGACGCAGCAGGAAGTAGTTCTCGACACCCATGATGGTGGTAATCTCCTTGATTGACTTGAAGTCGGCGATATTCACCATGGCCTCCATGGTGAACTGCGAGAGGTTGTTCAGCACCGAGGGGTTCTTCCACTCCGTGGGACCGGCCCAGTTGTCCTCCATGTTGACCACCCATTCGATCAGCGCCTGGGTCTTCTGCGTCACCTTGACAACCAGTTCGGCATCGCCGCCCTTGAAGGTGATCGTACCCTCGCGGCGCTCGCCCGACGCTTCGATCATGAAGCGCTCCATGTCACCCTGACGTCCGCTGTAGGTGATCCAGCTGTCGGAGGGCTGCACCTCGTAGGTGACGTTGGCCGTCACGGGAATCTCCAGCTGACCGCCCTCCAGACCGATGTTCAGCTCCGTCTGCGGGGTCGAGATGTTGTCCTTCTGAGCCTGCGAAACCTGGATCTCGACAACCGGAGTATCGTGCGTACCCTTGATGGTGATCGTTGCCGTGCGGCCCTCGAAGGTCGTGTTCTCGGCCGCCGTGAAGTACATCTTGGCACCCTTGTCACCCTCGCCGGCCAGCGTGATGTCGTACGTCAGCCACGACTGCGCCTCGGACGAAATCGTGTAGGTCAGATCGCGGTACGAATCGCTCGAATCGAGCACCACCTCGATCTGCTTGCCGGCCTGCGGCACCGACACCTCCTTCTCGGAGGTCAGCGTCAGGAAATAGTCCGTGGCCTTGCACGTCACGGGCAGCTCGAAGGTCTGCTTGCCGACCGTAAAGGTGAACTTGGTCGAGAGGGCCTCGAGCGACTCGTTGGCCTTGACCTGGAAGACCACCTTGTCACCATCCTTGCCCTTCAGGGGCGAAGCCTCGACCCAGTCGGCCTGGCCCGTGAGC
Organism: Alistipes megaguti; assembly: GCF_944320325.1. NCBI lineage: Bacteria > Pseudomonadati > Bacteroidota > Bacteroidia > Bacteroidales > Rikenellaceae > Alistipes > Alistipes megaguti. The sequence goes on along the minus strand of NZ_CALUHA010000001.1, from coordinate 95,136 downwards.
TCCCAGTCGCCCGACGAGGTGACCGTCACCTCGAAGCGGCCGCCTTCCGACTCGGCATCGATGCTCTTCGGGAAGACCGAAATCTTATCCTCGACGGGCTTCTCCTCGGCCTTGGCACACGTCACCTTAAAGGCAGCCGTCGCCTTGCCCACCGTGAAGGTAAATTCACCCTTGAGCTCCTCCTGGGTGGTATTGGGCTGTACGGTGAACTTCACCACGTCGCCGTCCTTACCCTTGCGGGGCGTGGCATTGACCCAGTCGTAGTCGCCCGTGAGGGTCCATTCGCCCGACGAGGTGACGATCACCTCGGTCGTACCGCCCTCGCTCGTGAACGATTCGCTCTCGGGAGCGATCGAGACCTTGTCGACTACAGGAGGCGTATTGACGCTGTTATCCTCCTTCTTGCAACCGCTGAACACCATCAGAGCCGCAGCAAAAAGCAAAAATTTCTTCATTTTATCGGTTTTTGGGGAAGACGGCCCTCCGCACCTCGCGTGCGGAGGCCGTCAAAGGTTGGTTTTAAAGGGAATGTGTCGGATCAGAATTCGTAGCGCGTGGGGTCGTAACCGCCGACGTCACCGCCCGGGGTCACCTTCTTGTAGTAGCCCGTCGGCTCGACGAGATCCATGCCGTAGAGGCCGTCGGCCGCCTCCTTGAAGGCGCGAACCGAACCCTCCTTGTTCTCGATGTTCGACGTGGGGCTCGGATCGAAGGCGAACCACATGAACCATCCGTAGCCCTTCTCCTTGGCACCGTAGGCTGCGCTGACGTTGCCGCGGTTGAGGTTCAGCTCGATCGACTGGGCGGCGCAGCTGCTCTTGTCCATGCCGGAGTAGGCGAAGGCGGCACCGACCGGATAGTCGGCCACGGTGATGTCGATGAACGAACCGGGATTCTGGCCCTTGTAGGCGGGCAGCGACTGGGAGAAGGTCCCGTACTGGTAGGTGCAGACGTAGGTATCCCAGTTGCACTTCTCCTTCATAGCCATCTTCAGCTCGTAGGCCAGACGCGACGCGGCCGTCGTGGAGTTTCCGGCGAAGCAGGCCGACGAACCCGAACCTTCGGTGTACTCGTCATCGAGAGCCACACCGTCGAGCTGATACTGCTTGATGGCGTTGGCCACGTCGCTGGCATACATCTTGGCGCCGTAATCCGTCAGGTTGGCCACACCGGCCGGCGTATGGTCGCCCAGCAGGCCCAGCAGCACCTTGATGCCGGCCTTGCGCAGCGGCTGCAGATAGACCTCCGAACCGTCGAGCAGCGCCTGTACGTTGGGGTTGTTGTGCAGGTAGACCTCATCCGACATGGCGTTCCAGCGGATGTTGGCCGAGAAGAGCACCACGGCGTCGAAGAACATCGAACCATCCTTGAGACGATACTCCAGCGCATTGAGCGGGTTGGTGCTGTTGACCTCGAAGAAGAGGATGTTCTTCACCTCCTTCTTGCACTGGCGCGAGAAAAAGTAGTTGACCCGCACATCGTCGCCCGACAGCGAGACATTGCCCGTCTTGGCCCGCACGGTGAGCGGAAGCATGTACTCGACGTTGTTGCGCAGCGCCTCGCGGTTGTCGGTCTTGACCGTCACGGTGATGTCGTTCGAAGCCGTCTTGCCGGCTTGGATCGTCACGCTGCCGCCCTCGACCGAGACCTCCGACGCGGGATAGGCCACGTAGTTGGTGCGGTGGATGAAGTTGTACTCGGCCACGTAAGCCTCGTCGGCCACGATCTCCACCTGAACCTCCTTCTCGGCGGCTTCGGCCAGTTCGAAACGGACCGTCTTCTTCAGAGCGTCCATCGTGGTGATGGTCGTCGAGAGTTCATCGCCGGAGGTGTTCTTCAGCAAGCCCTTGACACCCTCCTCGACCGTACCGTCACCGGCTTCCTGCAGCACGTTGATGTAGACGGTCTGAGCCGAGCCGGCCGAGATCTCGATGCGGCCCGAGCGGGTGCTGGTCGTGGGGTTTGCCTCGGCCGAGAGCGTCAGTTTGTCACCCTCCTTCGTGGCCTGGATCCACTCCGGAACCTCATAGGCCCACGACTCGGCGTTGGTCGTGACGGTCAGCACCACAGGTTCGTTGCCCGAGGCCTTGAAGGTGATGTCGTCGGTCGGATCGACGCTCAGCGCATCGGGATCCTCCGGAGCGCGCTTGTCCTGCGTCACGCTGATCGTCACAGCCTGGGCCGTGCCGGCCGTGATCTCGATACGGCCCGAACGCGAGCCGTCCGTCGGATTGTCCTTGGCCGAGAGCGTCAGCGTGGTCCCCTCCTGTTTGGCTTCGATCCACTCCGGGGCGGTGAAGCTCCACGACGAAGCATCGGTCTTCACGCTCAGCGTCACGGGGGTGTTGCCCGAGGCCTTGAACTGGATGGTCGACGACGGGGTCACCTCCAGCGTGTTGATCTTGTCGACATTTTCATCGCTCTTGCACGAGGTGAAGATTCCGGTCAGACCGATCACCGTCAGAAGCAACAGCCATAATGATCTCTTTTTCATTGCAGTTTTTGATTATAAATAAGGTTAGTGATTTTGCATTGGGGTTATTTTCCCTCGGGCAGGGCGACATCGACCCATGCCAGGTCGTGATCGGCCGTCAGGTTGTAGCCGTTGGGGCCGTAGTCCTTGACGCTCTTGCCCTGGCCGTCGTTGAATTTCCAGTAGGCCACCAGACCGTCGGCCGTCTCGGGGGAGACGCGGTAGAAGTGGTTCTCGGCGTTGATTTCTTCGGCCGACAGGGCCCGGTTCCAGATCCGCACCTCGGCGATGCGGCCGTTGAGCGAACGCTTGTCGTCGTACGAATAGCCGAACCAGAAGCAGCGCGGCTTGTAGTCCATCTCGTCGGAGTGCGGCACGGCGAAGTTGACCTTCGTCAGCCCGATGCCCGTCGACGAGCCCGAGGCGCGCTCCTTACCGTCGAGGTAGACGTGGATCTCACCGCGGTCGAAGGTCACGGCCACGTGATACCAGCGGTTGACCTTGAGCTGCATCGCCGTGCTCGAGACCGTGCCGCGATCGGGCGTGGCGCCGGGTTCGGCCCCCTCCTTCTGCTTGCCGAAGGCCACCTGCAACTGGTTCTTCGAGATGGTCGAGTCGCCCACACGGATCAGGAAGGTATCCTCGATGCCCATGATCGTCGAGATGGGGCTCGTGGCGTCGTTGTTGAATTCGTAGAAGAAGACCAGCCCCTCCATCGTAAAGCTCTCCATATCCTTGACGGGTCCGGTCGCCTCGCTCCATTCGGGCCAGGCCTTGTTTCCGTTCAGGTCGGCCACGACGTTGACCAGCGAGGCCTTCTGGAAGACGAAATAGAGGGTTCCGGCGCTCGGCAGCACGGCCAGATTCGACGAGGCGATCGTCACCGGCAGCACGTAACGCTTGGTCAGATCGAGTTCGTCGAGCTTTACGAAGCGGATATCGAGCGGATTGCTCGTCACCTTGCCGCTCTCGATGCGCGTCGAGGCCGACGCGAGGTCGTAATGCACGGCGGGAAGCAGCTCGACCGCCTCATCGTAATAGCCCTCGCGGTAGGTGTCGAGCAGTTCGGGGGCGGCGCGGAAGGTCACCTCGACATCGAATGCCTCGGGACGGGCCATGGCCACCGTCACACTGCGCGTCAGCTCCTTGTCCACCTGGTCCGACGTCCGTTCGATGCGCACGTCGCTGGCGAAGGACGAGGCCGAAATGAAGACCTGATTGTCGTAATGATGCTTGAGTTCGTCGTTCTGCTTGCAGCCGGCCAGCATCACCAGCGCGGCGCACGCCATCCAAACGAATTTAGAGGTTCTCTTCATGGTCGTTTGCGGTATTGGAGTTCATGATACGGATGGCCTGACGGATGTTGTTGTAGATCCGCGTGGCGTTGTAATAGTCGTCCTGGGCGTTGGAGAATCCCAGACCGCACTTCGTGAAGCCCTCCTCGGCCTCAACCACCCACTCGGCACCCACCTGGGCCGTGGCACCCACCTGGGTGGGATCCTCCAGCGAGGGGATGCTGACCTCCAGCAGGAAGCGGTCCGAGGGGAAGTTGTCGTCGCTGTCGAGCTTGCGCTGCACGGCACGCGTCAGTTCGGCCGGGGTCTTGAACGACTCCGCCAGGACGATGATGTAGTCGCTCTTCAGCAGCAGCGGCTTGTAGTCGTCGAGCAGGTTCTGCGTGTTGCCGCGCAGGAACATCAGCTGTCCGGCATGGGCCGCACGCCACTCGGCAACGGCTCCCATGAAGGCGTTCTGGCCGCTGATGTCGCGATCCGTGGCCCGGCGGCCCTGGTACGAGACGACGATTCCGGCAAAGCCCGAAGCGTCGCAGCAGGCCAGCTGGCGACGGGTCTGTTCGGCATAGTAGGCCGCATACTCCTCGTCGGTTCCGGCGGGCTGGCCGGCCTCCTCGCGCGCCTCCTCGAGCAGGGCCCACGACGCATCGATCGTCGCGTAGTCGACCATGCAGAGCGTGCGCGTGCCCTTCGCGGCGAGCACCTCGCCGATTTCGGCCGCCAGTACGGGATGCAGCCCCTCGGCCTGCTCCACGCAGATGAAGTCGATGCTGTCGGGCAGGGCCGTCAGATGCTGGGTCTGCAGCGTCGGGCGCTCGCTCGTACCCCGGACGGTCATCATCGACACCTTGTGCGGCTGCTGCTTGTAGTCGCGCAGCGCAGCCAGATAGTGCCCGTAGGCCTCGGGATTCTGCTCCTCGGGGGTCGGACGGCGGAAATCCAGATTCTCCGGCTCGGTCCAGTCGCCGCACGCACCGCTCATCAGCAGCACGCCCAGCACGACCGGCATAAATGCTTTTTTCATATCGCAGTTCATGTTTTTCGTGTTTCGTTCCGGCGGATTACTCGTTCATCGTGGCGGGGTTGCAGTCCCACCATACGCGCGTACCCATCTCGTCGGGGCCGCCGAGCAGCGTCAGCGCCTGACGGACATTCTCGCCGTTGTTCGTATATTCGGCCATGGGATAGGGCATGCGGCGGGCGCCGAGTTCGGATTTCACCTTGCCGTTGCTCTTGTTGCCCTTTTCGGTGGCGGGGATCAGGTGCGGGAAGCCCGTACGGCGGTAGTCGGCCCAGGCCTCGTTGCCCAGATGGAAGTTGGCGATCCACTTCTGGATCAGGATGCGCTCCTGCATCTGCTCCTTCGTCGCGGCGTTGTCCCAGGCCACGCCCAGCGTCGAGAGCGGCGTGCTGTAGGAGTTCGTGCCGGCGGGATCGGTGTAGGACTGCGGGAGGCGTCCGTCATCGGCCGTGTAGGCCGCAAACTCGGCGCCCACGCCCCACTGTTCGAGCGAGAGGCGGATGCCCTCGTTGTAGAGGTCGCCGGCCTCGCCGCCCATGTCGAATCCGAAGACGGCCCGGGCCTCGGCCTTCAGGAAGGCCACCTCGGCGGCATTCATCCACTGCACGGGCGTCGAGCTACCGTTGACGAAGTTCACGCCCGAGTACTTGCGGCCCACGGAGTTGAGCGACGGGATCTCGATGCCGCGGCGAAGACCCACATAATCGACCCCGGGCCACTCCGACTTGACGAAATACTTCTCGCGGCGCGGGTCGCGGTAGCCGTTCATGTAGCAGATGATGTCGGCCGCAGCGTGCGTATCGCCGCCGGTGAACGTACCATCGGGCTGGTTGTACTTGCAGGCGGCCATCAGCGGATTGCCGTCCTTGCCGAAGGCCGTGGCGGGGAGCATGGCGTTGTCGTCGTTCGAGGCGAGGACCCCGAGGCCGTTGTCGGCCAGGCTGACGGCGCTTTCGGCCATCTCGCGGGCCGTCGTCGGGTCGGCATAGACGATGCGCATGGCCAGACGCAGCTTCATCGAGTTGGCCAGCCGTCCCCACTTCTCGGCGCTGCCGCCGTAGACGGGATCGACCTCGGCCGAAATGCCGCCCGTGCGGTTCTCCTTCAGCACGGCGATGGCGGCGTTCAGCTCCTCGAACATGCGGCGGTAGACCTCCTGCTGCGAATCGTAGGGCACCTGGATCTTGCCGTCCTCACCGATGGCCGAATAGGGGATCGGGCCGTAGGTGTCGGTCACGCGGCTCATGGCGCAGACCTTGATGACGCGGGCGATGGCCAGCGTCACGGGGTCGTCCGTGAGGTTTTCGAGGAGCTTGAAGTTGGGATAGAGCGTCGGGATGATCTTGTCGCTGGCCATGAAGACACGCGACCAGTCGTCCGTGGGGTTGTAGTTGGAGATGGTCGTGGCCCAGCCGCTGTTCGAATCGGCGTAGTAACCGCCCTGCGTGCCGCCCAGCAGACAGTCCGTAAACTGGGCCGTGTTGACGTCGGTGGAGACCACCGTGCCGCAGAGCGCCTTCAGTGCGGCCGAGACGGCATAGCCGTCGGTCTGCATCTGATCCTTCGAGACCTCGTAGGGGTTCGTGTTGATATCCATGTAGTTCGAGGTGCATGCCGCGCCCAGTACGGACACCAGGAGCGCCCCCGTTTTCAAAAGGTTGTATTTCATAGTTGGGGATCTTTAGAATTTGAGCCGCAGGTTGAAACCGATGTTGCGCAGCGACGGCATCATGAAGTAGTCGATACCCTGGTAGTAGTTGCCCGTGGTGGCGATCGATTCGGGGTCGAACGGCGCCTTGTTGTAGATCATCCACAAGTTGCGGCCCACGAGCGAGAGGGTGATTTCGCACACGTCGCCGAGCTTCTTCTTCGGGATCGTGTAGCCGATCGAGGCCTCCTGCAGACGCACGTTCGTAGCCGAGTAGGTGTAGTACTGCGGAACCGACGTACCGCCGCCGATGGCCGTATACCAGCTGTTGGCATCCATCACGTCGCCGCCGTTGATCCACACGCCGCCGGCATCACGCGCCGCAGCCGAGGCCTCCGAAACGCCGTAGTAGTCCAGCACGGCCTGCGTACGCGAGAAGACCACGCCGCCCAGACGCGCCGAAACCATGAATCCGAACGAAAGGTTCTTCCATCGGAAATCGTTGCGCCACGACATGTTGGCATCGGGAAGCACCGAACCCAGCTTGACATAGCTCGAGGCATCCTTGATCGTCTCGGTGGGGATCGTACCCTCCTCGTTGATGTAGTAGCGGCCGTTGTCGTCGTACTTCAGGTCGATGAGCGAGTAGAGGTCGCCCAGCGTGCCGCCCTCCTTGAGGATGAAGTGGGCCTGACCCAGACCGTTCATGTCGAGCTGGTCGACCGAGATGTATTCGTCGGCCTCGGGGTTGTAGATCCGGCCGGCCAGCGAGAGGATCTTGTTGCGGTTGAGCGAAAGGGTGTAGTTCGAGTCCCATGAGAAGTCGCCCCACTCGTTGCCGTAGCCCAGCGCCAGCTCGATACCCTGGTTGCGGACGTTACCCGACTGCACCTTCCAGTCCGAGTAGCCCGAACCGATCGAGATCTGCGGACTGAAGGTCTGGTTCTGCGTATGGGAGTTGTAGTACGTGACGTCGAGGTTGAAGTGGCGCAGGAAGCGCATCGTCAGACCCACCTCGAACGACTTGGTGCGTTCGGGCTTCAGGTCGTACATCGGGTACTGGGTCTGGAGCTGCCACTTCAGGCCGCTCTCGTCCCACTGGTAGAGCGGGTTGGCGATGTAGCGCTCGAAGGCGACGCCCACCGAGGCGAACGATCCGCGCAGTTTGACATACGAGAGGTTCTCGGGCATGTTCGGGATGAGCTGCGACAGCACGACCGACAGACCCACAGACGGATAGAAGAACGACGAAGCCTTCGAGTGGGGACCGGCCAGCTGCGAGGGCCAGTCGTTGCGGGCCGTAAGCGTCAGATAGTAGGTTCCCTTGAAGCCCACCTCGGCCGATCCGAAGAGCGACTGCGTCTGTTCGCGCCAGCCGCTCTGCAGCCGCTGCGTGCTGCGCGAATTGCTCAGGTTCTGCACGTTGAAGACGTTCGTCAGACCCGGATCCTCGTCCGAGATCTTGCCGTCGGCGATCGGTCCGCGGTTCTTCAGCGCATCGTTCTTCATGTCGGAGAACGATCCGCCGAGGTTGACCTGCAGCGACCAGTCGTCGCCGAACGTGCGGTTGATGTTCATCAGCAGGTCGCCGTAGACCTGACGGTCGGTCATCTTCGTGATGCCGTACAGACCGCGCTCGGACTTCTCGGTGAGCTGCGTATTGGTCGTTGCGTAGTTCTTCTCGGTGTACTGCGTCTGGGAGTTGTCGACGCGGATGCGGCCCGAAACGTTCAGCCAGTCCAGTACGTCGTACGACAGCTGGGCGTTGAGCATGTAACGGTCCTTGCGGTTTTCGCGCAGGTTGCGGTAGTTGATCCAATAGGGGTTCTGCATCGTCATGCCCGCATCGCCCACCGGCCAGTACTGGGCATAGAGGCGGCGCGAGGCGTCGTAACGCTCATACATCTTGATGTCCTCCCAGTCGCCGCTGCGCGGAAAGAGGTAGGCGCCGACGATCGGGTTCGAATAGACGCCCTGATTGACCATGTTGCGGTCCTCCTGCAGCACGTAACTGGCCCCGACGTCGAGCTTCATGCGATCCTTGAGAAACGACGTCGTGTTGCGAAACGTGAAGTTGTAACGGTCGTAACGGTTGTTGGGGACGATTCCGCGCGAATTGATCGCCGCAGCCGAGAAGTAGGTCTGGTTCTTCTCCGTGCCGGCCGACAGCGAAACGCTCTCGGTATTGGTGACACCCGTCTGGAAGTAGTCGTCAGCGGGGTCGTAGCCGTGGCTGTTCGAGGCGTTGAGGCGGCGGCCCCAGCTGCGGACCTCCGAACCGATGGCCGAATTGAGGTCACCCGTGCCGTAGCGGTTCTGGAACGCGGGCAGCACGAAGGGCGACATCACCTCCACGCTGCTGGCCACGTTGACCGAGAGCACGCCGGCCTTGCCGCTCTTCGTCGTCACGACGATGGCGCCGTTGGCGGCATCCGAACCGTAGAGGGCCGCAGCCGCGGCACCCGTCAGCACCGAGATCGATTCGATGTCCTCGGGGTTGATGTCGGCAATAGGGTCGGTCGAGCCCTGCGATCCGAACTCCGTGCCGCCGTCGCGCGCCGTGGTGAACATCGGCACACCGTCGATCACGTACAGGGCGTTCGAAGACTGCGAGATGGACTTCTGACCGCGCATGATCACCTTCGAGGCGCCGCCGACACCCGACGACGAGGCGTTGATGTTCACACCGGCCACCTTGCCGTTGAGCGAGTTGATGAAGTTGACGTCCTTGTTGGCGGTCACCGACTCGGAGGAGACCTGCTGGACGTTGTACGAAAGGGCCTTCTCCGAACGCTTGATGCCGAGGGCCGTCACCACGACGGCATCCACGACCTGCGACTCCTCGCGAAGCGTGAAGTCGAGCTGCGTGCGTCCGGCCAGGGAGAGCTCCTGAGGCTGATAGCCCAGGTAGTTGACCGTCAGCACGGGATCACCGGCCTCCGAGGCCGGGATCTGCAGCGTATAGTCGCCGTCGATGCCCGTGCTGGTTCCGATGGTCGTCCCCTTGACGATCACCGCCGCACCGATCACCGGCAGCCCTGCCGCATCGCGCACCACGCCCGATACGGTGACGGGACCCTTTGCCGTTGCGGCCTTGTTTTTCTTGAAGATGATGATGTTCGTCTGCTGGATCTTGTAGCCGATGTCGGTTCCGGCAAAGAGTTTGTCCAGCGCTTTGTCGACGGGGGTGTTCTCCACCCGGATGCTGACCCGGCGCGTAATGTCCTCGACGTTCTGGTTGATGAACAGGTAGCGGGTCTGTTTTTCGATCTCGCTGATCACCTCCTCGAGCGGAACGTTCTGCATGTCGAGGGTGATGTTCGCCGTTTGGGCCTTCAATGCCATCGGCAAGAGGATCAAACAGATGGAGAATGCAAGAAATATATTCCTGATTTGGCGGAATATTATTTTTTCCATACTTTTGTAGAAAGATAATAGGTTACTGAGTTCAGGATGACTTGACTATTATCCCGGCTCCGGAGATCTCGCACATCTTCGGGGCCGATTTTTTCGGATAACAGCCCGGGAAAATTCGGTCGTTTGGGTTATCTCATAGGCTGGCGGTATTTTATCGGATGTATATGGTATTGTGCGTATAGTCGTGTTCGTAGGTGAAGTCGACTATCTGCTGCAGAACGCTCAGGGCGTTGTCGATGCCGTCCGACACGCGGATCTCGCCGCTGATGATGTCCACGACCGGCAGCGGATCGCACTCCAGCACAATATGCACGGCAAAGGCCCGTTCGAAGCGTTCCATGAGTTCGTCGAAGGGCATGCTCTCCAGATGGATCAGCCCCTCGGTCCAGCTCGTTTCGGCAAAGTTCTGCACACGGCTCTTGCAGAAGCGGCCGTCGACCAGGCTCACCATGTCGTTCGGCTCCATGAGCATCGTCTGCGAGGGGTCGTTCAGGTTGACCACCTTCACGCGGCCCTGCATCAGCGTGGTCGAGAAGAGGTTGCGCTCCTCGTCGGTATGTACGCTGAAGCGCGTGCCCAGCACCTCGATCTCGGAGACGAACGTCTTGACGACAAACGGACGGTCGGCCTCATGGGTCACATCGAAAATGGCTTCACCCGAAATCTTCACCTGCCGTTTGCTGCGGTTGAAGACCACCGGATACTCCAGTCGGGTTCCGGCGTTGAGCCATACCGCGGTTCCGTCCTCCAGCGTCAGGCGGATATACTGTCCGTCGGGGACCTCGACCACGGCCATGCGGTCGGAGATGGAGTCGGCCGTCGTGCGCGAAGCGAAGTACCACACGCCGCCCAGCAGCAGCAACGAGGCCGCCACGCCCGACGCATAGCGGACCAGCCGCAGCAGCGGTGCCCGACGGCGTTTGGGCCGTGCAACCGCAAGAAGCGCCTCGTCGGCCGCCTGGCAGATGTAGCGGATCCGGTTCAGTTCGTGCAGATGAGCTTCGGGGTCGCTGTCGAGCCAGGCGAGGATCTCCGCGTTTTCCGCTTCGGTCGTCTCGCCGGACAAATAGCGATATAGCAGTTCTTCCTTCATGTCGTATCTTCGATGGTCGATTCGACTATATAACACGCCGGCCCGCAATGTTTGGCACCCAAAATGCAAATAAATTATTTTAATAAATTTTGCAGAAATTTTAATTTTATAACACACTGTATATCTGCATATTGCAATGTTGGTCAACCAAAACGGGCGTCAAAATATTTTTCAAAGAACAGATTTCATCCACCTGATTTTCCATCCGGACCACCAAGAAAACTCGAAGAGCGTATTATTTGCGGAAAAAATCGTATTTTTGAGATCCGATCCGGACACACCTCACGATGACCTTGGACACAAACATACGCCGATTCTGCGACACCTTCCATCAGGAACGGGCCAAGTATGCGAATTTTGCCATGCGCTTCGTGCGGGACCGCGCCGCAGCCGAGGATCTGGTCAACGACAGCTTCGTCACCTTCTGGGAGCGACGCGAGACGCTGGCCGAAGAGACCGTCTGCGAGGCCTACTTCTATACGATCGTCAAGAACAAGTGTCTGAACTACCTGCGCGACATGCAGACGCGCTCGAAGATCCGGGGCGACCTCCAGGACACCTCCAGCCGGCTGATGCAGTACGATCTGGCGTCGCTCGAGAGCTACGATCCCAACCTGATCTTCTCGAGCGAGATCCAGACCATTCTCGAGGAGCAGCTGCAATCGCTGCCCGAACTGACGCGGTGTATCTTCCGCGACAACCGTTTCGAGCACAAGACCTATGAGGAGATTGCCCAGAAATACGGCATTTCGGTCTGGAAGGTGGCCCGCGAAATCCAGGCCACGCTGCAGACGCTCCGCCTCGCACTGAAAGACTATCTTCCGATCCTGCTCATCCTGCTGTCGATGCGCCGGTAGATCCCTCCGTGCGCCGGCCGCACACCCGTACACGCAAAAAAGCGGGCGGCGTTTCTCGAAAAACGCCGCCCGCTATCGTTTCCGAAACCCTTGCGGGAAGGGGTCACTCGTCGATGAAGTCGATATTCACCTCACGCTGGAAGACCTCCTGCAGCGAGATGTTGGTCTCGGTGGTGGCGATGCCCTGAATGCGCAGAATTCCGTCGAAGATCGTATGCATGAGGTGTTCGTTGTCCACGCAATAGAGCTTCACCAGGATGTTGCCCTTGCCGGTGATGTAGTGACACTCGACGATCTCGTCGACCTTCTTCAGTTCCTCGACCGTATGGGCCTGCAGCTGCGGATCCTTGAGCAGGATGCTGATATAGGCGCAGACGTCGAATCCCATCACCTTGGGGTCGACGATCAGCCGGCTGCCGCGGATTACACCCGCTTCGTCGAGCTTGCGGATCCGCTGGTGAATGGCCGCACCCGAGATACCGCACTCACGGGCGATCTCCAGGAACGGCATGCGCGCATTCTTGATGAGGTACTTCAGAATCTTGCGGTCAATCGCGTCCAACGCGGTTTTAGCCATGGCTTGAACAGATTTAACGGTTTACAAATCGGTTTTATTTGAGGACATTGAGTTCCTTGCCGATCTTCGTAAAGGCGGCGATGCAACGATCCAGCTGTTCGAAGGTGTGGCCGGCCGACACCTGTACGCGGATGCGGGCCTGCCCCTTCGGGACGACCGGATAGTAGAATCCCGTGACGAAGATCCCCTCATCCTGCAGCCGGGCGGCGAAGTCCTGCGAGAGCTTGGCGTCGTAGAGCATCACGGCGCAGATGGCCGACTGCGTGGGTTTGATGTCGAAACCGGCGGCCATCATCCCCTTGCGGAAGTGCTCGACGTTGGCCACCAGCCGGTCGTGGAGTTCGTTGCTCTCGGCGAGCATGCGGAACATCTCGATTCCGGCGCCGACGACGGCAGGGGGCAGCGAGTTGGAGAAGAGGTAGGGACGCGAACGCTGGCGCAGCATGTCGATGATCTCCTTGCGGCCGGTCGTGAAACCGCCCACGGCGCCGCCGAAGGCCTTGCCCAGTGTACCGGTGAGGATATCGACCTGTCCGCGCAGGTTGAAGAGTTCGGTGATGCCGCGGCCGGTCTTGCCCAGGACGCCGGCCGAGTGGCACTCGTCGACCATCACCAGGGCGTCGTACTTCTCGGCCAGGGCGCAGATCTTGTCGAGCGGAGCGGCGTTTCCGTCCATCGAGAAGACGCCGTCGGTGCAGATGATACGGAAGCGCTGGGCCTGAGCCTTCTTGAGGCACTCTTCGAGTTCGGCCATGTCGGCGTTGGCGTAACGGTAGCGCACGGCCTTGCAGAGGCGTACGCCGTCGATGATCGAGGCGTGGTTCAGGGCATCGGAGATGATGGCGTCCTCCTGCGTGAAGAGGGGTTCGAAAACGCCGCCGTTGGCGTCGAAACAGGCGGCATAGAGGATCGTATCCTCGGTGCCGAAGTAGTCCGAAATGGCCTTCTCGAGCTCCTTGTGAATGTCCTGGCAGCCGCAGATGAAGCGGACCGAGGACATGCCGTAGCCGCGGGCATCCATGGCGCGCTTGGCGGCCTCGATCAGACGGGGGTTGTCCGAAAGTCCGAGGTAGTTGTTGGCGCAGAAGTTCAGGACCTTCCGACCTGCAACTTCGATCTCGGCGCGTTGGGGCGAGCAGATGACTCGTTCGTGCTTGTAGAGCCCTGCAGCCTCGATTTCGGCGAGTTCATGTTGCAGGTACTCCTTCATTTTTCCGTACATATGGCGTTAATGTTTTGATGAAAATCCGCGAATATGGTATCAAACTGTTACAAATATAGGAAACTTTTTCGGAAACAGACACGTTCGCACCCATTTTTTCGCACCTCCGATTACGAATTGTCAGCCCGAAGCCGCAAACCGGCCCGGAGAGCCTCCGCACGGCCTCCGAAACGGGGTTCCCGGCACAGCCCAGGAGCCCTGCTCCGACAGCCCGGCACGACGTCGGACCAAAATTTCTTGCCCGCGGCTCGCCGGGTTCCGAAAAAATACGTATCTTTGTTACTCAAAATCAACCATTCGACTTATGAAAAAATCGTGTGTCTTGGTGAGCGGCGGAGCCGGTTACATCGGTTCGCACACCACCGTGGAACTTATCAACGCCGGATACGACGTGGTGATCGTCGACAACCTCTCGAACAGCGACATGAAGGCCGTCGAGGGCGTACGGCAGATCACGGGTGTCGATATTCCCTTCGTGAAGGTCGACTGCTGCGATCTGGAGGGTTTCCGCAAGGTCTTCGAGCAGTACGAGTTCGACTCGGTGATCCACTTCGCGGCCTCGAAAGCCGTCGGCGAATCGGTCCAGAAACCGCTGGAGTACTACCGCAACAACCTCACGTCGTTCATGAACGTCATCACACTGATGCGTGAGTTCGGGCGGCAGAACATCGTCTTCTCGTCGTCGTGCACCGTCTACGGCGAGCCCGAGAAGCAGCCCGTCACGGAGCAGACGCCCCGCAAGCCGGCCACCTCGCCCTACGGCAATACGAAGCAGATGTGCGAGGACATCCTGCGCGATTCGGTGACGGCCTATGCCGGACTGAAGGGCATCGCGCTGCGCTACTTCAACCCGATCGGCGCCCATCCGTCGGCCCTGATCGGCGAGCTGCCGCGCGGCGTGCCGCAGAACCTCGTGCCCTACATCACGCAGACGGCCGCCGGCATCCGCGAATGCCTCTCGGTCTTCGGCGACGACTATCCGACGCCCGACGGTTCGTGCATCCGCGACTACATCGACGTCGTTGACCTGGCCAAGGCTCACGTGGCCGCCATTCGCCGCATGATCGAGGACAAGAACAAGGAGACCTACGAGATCTTCAACATCGGCACGGGACGCGGCGTCTCGGTGCTGGAGCTGGTCCACAAGTTCGAGGAGGTCAACCATCTGAAACTCAACTACAAGATCGCGCCGCGCCGCGAGGGCGACATCATCGCCATCTGGGCCGACCCGACGCTGGCCAACACCGAACTGGGCTGGAAGGCCGAACGTACGCTCGACCAGACGCTCGCCTCGGCCTGGGCCTGGGAGAAGCACCTGCGCGGCATGAAATAGCGCCGGGTGGAGCATAGGGGCCGGGAGCCGGAGCCGGCGGCACTCCGGACGGAAAAGCTGGAGCCGGCGGCGCCGCAAACGGAGAAGACGGAGCCGACGTCGCCCACTCCGCAAACAGGGAGACTGCCGGTGCGCCCATGCAAGGATTCCGCAACGAGAGGGACGGAGATCAACCGGATCACCGCCCCTTTTTTTATCCGGAAACTCGCCGTCCAACATCCTCCGCAGCAGGTTTTTGCCACAAAATTTTCTTTTTTGAAAGGATTTGCCTAAATTTGCACCCCAAAACAGGCGGAACTGGGATGCGGCCCGCAGAGACCGTGTTGAGAACCGCCGCAGGTAACACTTAAAAACACAAACAAAATGAAAACCATTTCGGTAAAGGCCGTAAAACGTGCCGACTTCGGCAAGAAGGCCGCCAAGAGCGTACGCCGCGAGGGTCTGGTACCCTGCGTATTGTGCGGCAACGGTGAGACGGAGATGTTCTCCGTGGATCCCCGCGAGATCAAGCCCCTGATCTACACCCCGAACTCCTACATCGTCGAGTTCGATTTCGAGGGCAAGAAGGAGCTCGCCGTACTGCGTGAGGCCCAGTTCCACCCCGTCCGCGAGGAGATCCTCCACATGGATTTCTACCGCATCGCCGAGGGCAAACCCGTATCGATCGCCATTCCGGTGCGCCTGACCGGCAACGCCGAAGGTGTGAAGATCGGCGGTAAGCTCGTCCTGTCGGCCCGCAAGCTGACCGTAAGCGCCCTGGTTGAGAATCTGCCCGACGAGATCGTCGTAGACGTGACTAACCTCGGTGTAGGCAAGACGATCTTCGTCGGCGACCTGAAGTTCGAGAACCTGAAGTTCGTGACGCCCGCTACGACGGCCGTCTGCGCAGTCCGCGTAACGCGTGCTTCGCGTGGCGCCGATGCAGCCGCAGCCAAATAGTCGCTGACCCGTCATGAAATACCTCATTGTTGGGCTCGGGAATATCGGCGCCGAGTACGCCAATACCCGTCACAACATCGGTTTCAAAGTGTTGGACGCCCTTGCAGAGGCGTCCAACGCTGTTTTTACCACAGCCCGCTACGGCGATGTGGCCGAGGTCCGCTACAAGGGGCGCACGCTGCTGTTGCTGAAGCCCTCGACCTACATGAATCTCTCGGGAAAGGCCGTGCGCTACTGGCTGGATGCCGAGAAGATCGACCGCGAAAATCTGCTGGTCATCTCGGACGATATTGCCCTGCCGTTCGGCACGCTACGGCTCCGTCCGAAAGGGAGTGCCGGCGGCCACAACGGGCTGAAAAACATTGCCGAACTGCTCGGCACCGAGGAGTATGCCCGGATGCGCTTCGGCATCGGGGGCGACTTCCCGAAGGGGCACCAGGTGGACTACGTCCTGGGCGAGTGGACCGAAGAGGAACGGACGGCCATGCCCGAACGGCTGAAGGTCTTCGTCGACGCCATCCGCTCGTTTGCCACGCAGGGATGCGCCATGACGATGAACTTCTTCAACAAGAAATAAGAGAGGACGGCTGCTGCGACCGCCCTGCGGATTCCGAGCCGACCCCCAAAAGAGCCCGACAGGATTTTCTTCATTGCGAGTAATTTCAAGCGAGAAAAGAGTTGCGTCACCCTGCCGCGGCTCTCTTTTTTTTGCCCGGAGGGAAGATCCCGGCTGCGCAGCTACCCGACAAAAAGGACGGCACGGCAACACAACAACGCGGCGCCCTGACAGCCCCCCCCGGCAACAAGGCTCACCGTCCGCACGACGCCACTCCCCGCATTCAGCCGATAAGACCGACACCGAAGCCCGATTACAGGCCTGTTTCGGGCCGTTTCCGCCCCACGGGATAACAATTGTCCCACAGACCGACGACCCGTCCTGCAGACCGGGCCAGGGGACTATTCCTCTATTCCTCCTCGTCGTCGCCGTAATAGACCTCGTCCATCAGGGTGTCGAGCTCACGGCGCTCCTTCTTGGTAGGACGCCCCGTACCGCGGTCGCGGAAGACGAAGATCGTCTCACGCGGAACGTTCAGCTTGTCGAGTTCCTCCTGCGGGGTGATGTTGAGGCAGTAGGCGGGGACATTCTTGGCCGGCTGGCGGCTCGAAACCAGATCGAGCACCTTGTAGGAGTAGGTTACCTGCATCTTGCGCACGGCGATCACGTCGCCGATCTTCACCTCGCGCGAGGGTTTGGCATAGGAGCCGTTGACCGTCACCTTGTTGGTGCGGATGGCATCGGCGGCATCACTGCGGGTCTTGAAGACGCGCACGGCCCAAAGGTATTTGTCGAGACGGATATCGTCCATTGAATCTTCTGTTTTTACGGTTGCAATTGTTTTTCCTCCCGCGCTCCGGGGAGGGGTCGGCTTCGCGCCTCCCGGCCTCAACGGATCTTCCCCCCCCCTCCGGCGAACGGCCGCAACGGGTCTCTTCCGGCGAACGGTGCCCGCCTCCGGAGAGCGCCGGCAACCGCCCTACACCCACTCCGCCCGGGGCCTCAGTGCCTCTCGGCGGCATCAGTCGCCGATCCGCAGTTCCTCGTTCTTCGGCCGGTCGTGCGACTGCTCGTCGTTCTGGCGGCTGACGCTGAGGATCATCCCCAGGGCGATGGTGGTGAAGAGCACCGACGAACCGCCGCGCGAGATGAGCGGCAGGGTCTGCCCCGTCTCGGGGATGAGGTTGACCGTCACCATGATGTGCAGCAGCGCCTGACAGGTGATCAGCAGGGCCAGCCCCAGCACCAGCAGCCCCGGGAAGGCCGTACCGCAGCGGCGGAAGATCTCGATCGCCCGGAAGAAGATCCACAGGTAGAGCATCAGCAGCACCACGGCCAGAATGACGCCGTACTCCTCGACGAAGAAGGCATAGGCATAGTCGCTTTCGGGGTGGATCATCTCCACGCGCATGGCGCTCTGCCCGGCCCCTTCGCCCAGCAGGCCGCCGTTGTGGATGGCGATCATCGAGCGTTCGGTATCGGAGAGGTGTTCGATGGGCTTTTCGGTCTGGGACTGGGTCCAGAGGTGGATCCAGGTCGAGACACGTCCTTCGGCGGTCTCGCTGCGGCCCAGATTGAGGACCATGATGAGGACCACGCCGGCCAGCGCCCAGCCGACGAGCTTCATCAGTTCGCTGAAGCGCACGCGCCCGATGAGCATCATCACCCACGAGGCCAGAAAGACCAGCACGGCCGAAGAGGTGTGGGCCGGGAAGATCACCAGACACGACACCAGCACGGGCATCAGAATGGGCCATGTTCCCTCCTTCCAGATCTTGCGCTGCAGGGCCGACGAACGCCAGGTCCAGAACTTCCAGCTCGGGACGATGCGCAGGCGGTCGATCTTCGACTGCCGGCCGGCCAGCTGACGCGCCAGGAAGAGCACCGTAGCGACCTTCAACGCTTCGGAGGGCTGGAACTGGAAGGGTCCGAGGGGGATCCAGCGGGCGGCGCCGTTGGTCGTGGCGCCGATGAAGTAGACGGCGACGGTCAGCGCCACCGAGACATAGTAGATCGGGCGCGAAAAGAGGTTGTAGACGCGGCAGTTGATCTTCTGCACGGCGATCATGATACCCAGACTGACGATGAGGATCATCAGCTGCTGACGCAGGAAATGGGCCGTCGTTCGGGCCGTATGGGCGTCGTAGGCCATCTTGGCCGTCGAGGAATAGACAACCAGCACGGAGATGACCGCCAGCGCCGCAATGATGATCCACAGCACGCGGTCACCCGTAAAGAGGCGGAAGCGACTCTTCCCGGCCTCCCCGGCCCCGGCGACTGAGCCCGCAACCCCGGTGGACCCTGCGGCCGTCGACCGGGTGGAACCGCTCCGTCTCCGCATACCTCCACCGGCAGTGTCTGCGGCCCCGGCTTCCATACCGTTCAAGGCCGAAGCCCTTCCGGCAGCCTCCCGGCGGCCTCCGCGAAGGGTTGTCCGACCGTCATTCCGCAGCGGATCCTCCCCGCGCGAAACAGAGGCATCGTCGCGCTCCAGCTCGCGGGGCAAACGCCCCGGATCGCGCGCAAAGGCGCCTCCGGCCGGAGCCGTGCGTCCCGTCGCACGGTCTTCACCGCGCGGCGCGGCATCACGGGCCCATTCGGCCGCCGTACGCTCATCGTATGCGTCGCGCTCCATCGTTTAGGCGTGCTCGCGGACCCACTTCTTGAAGAGTTCGCCGCGTTGTTCGTAGTTGTGGAACAGATCGAAGCTGGCGCAGGCCGGCGAGAGCAGCACCACGTCACCCGGACGGGCCGCCTGCTTGCAGGCCGTGAGGGCCGCATCGAGCGAATCGGTCGAGATGATCTCGGGGATGACGCCGGTGAACTCACGCACCAGTTTGGCGTTGTCCAATCCCATGCAGACCAGCGTATGGACCTTCTCGCGGGCGAACTTCTTGAGAGGTTCGTAGTCGTTGCCCTTGTCCGTCCCACCGGCGATCCACACCACGGGACGCGTCATGCTCTCCAGGGCGTAGAAGACCGAGTCGACGTTCGTCGCCTTCGAGTCGTTGATCCACAGCACGCCATCCTTTTCGAGCACGGGTTCGAGCCGGTGCTCGACCGGTGCGAAGTCGTAGAGCGAGCGGCGGATCTTCGTCGGCGCAACCCCGGCGGCCAGTGCCGCCAGCGAAGCGGCCATGGCGTTGTAGGCGTTATGCAGACCCTTGATCTGCAGCTTTGCGGTGTCGATCTCCACGGCGTGCCGACCGACTGCGGTCGTGAACTTGCCGTCGCACAGGAAAGCGTCGCCCGCCCCGCTGGCCACGGCGCTGTGGGCCATGAAGGGGAGCTGGCGCATCCGCAGGTCGTACTTCGGCAGTTGCTCGCGGATCACCTCGTCGTCGCCCGAATAGATGAACCAGTCGCGCGAGGTCATGTTCTGCGTAATGCGCATCTTGGCGTCGATGTATTTCTGGAAGCAGTGGTCGTAGCGGTCCAGATGGTCGGGCGTGATGTTCATCAGCACGCCGATGTGGGCACGGAACTTGTACATGCCGTCCAGCTGGAACGAACTCAGCTCCAGCACATACCAGTCGTAGTTGCCCGTGGCGACCGAATAGGCGAAACTCTCGCCGATGTTGCCTCCCAGGGCGACGTTGTAGCCCGCGTCGCGCAGGATCTTGTAGATAATCGACGTGGTGGTGGTCTTGCCGTTCGAGCCGGTGATGCAGATGCACTTGGCGCGGCCCATGTAGCGGCCGGCGAACTCCATCTCGGAGATTAGCGGGATGCCCGCCTCGCGGATCTTGCGCACGATGGGAGCCGAATCGGGAATCCCCGGCGACTTGACGACCTCCGTGGCGGCGAGGATGCGCTCCTCGGTATGTCCGCCCTCCTCGTAGGGGACCTGCCACTCGTCGAGTTTGGCCCGGAAACGGTCGGCAATCTTTCCGGCATCGGAGAGGAAGACTCCGAAGCCCTTCTTGCGGGCGAGGATCGCGGAGCCGTAGCCGCTGATGCCTCCGCCCAGTACGACAATGTTTTTCATGATATCGGGATTATCGAATCTTCAACGTAACCAGCGTAATGGCTGCCAGCAGCAGCGAGATGATCCAGAAGCGGGTGACGATCTTCGTCTCGAAGATGCCTTTTTTCTGGTAGTGGTGGTGGATCGGGGACATGAGCAGCAGGCGATGTCCCTCGCCGTACTTGTGCTTGGTGTACTTGAACCAGCTGACCTGCAGCATCACCGAGAGGCTCTCGACCAGGAAGACACCGCACAGAATCGGCAGCAGCAGCTCCTTGCGGATGCAGAGGGCGAAGACGGCTATCACGCCGCCGATCGTCAGCGAGCCCGTATCGCCCATGAAGATCTGCGCCGGGAAGGAGTTGTACCAGAGGAAGCCGACCAGCGCTCCGACGAGTGCCGCGGCATAGACCACCAGCTCGCCGCTGTCCGGGATGTACATGATATTGAGGTAGTCGGCATAGACGATGTGGCCCGAGAGATAGGCCAGCGCCCCGAGCACCGCCACGATCGGGACCGAGACGCCCGTCACCAGTCCGTCGAGACCGTCCGTAAGGTTGGCGCCGTTCGAGACGGCCGTGACGACAAGGATCGCCACCACCACGTAGAGCAGCCAGGTGGCCGTTTCGTTGCCTCCGGTGAGCCAGCCGTAGTCGAACTCGTTGTTCTTGACAAAGGGGATGGTCGTCTGGGTGGTTTTGAGGCTCTCGGAGCTCAGCACGACGTTGCGCTGGACGCTCTCGATGACCGAACCGTCGGGATTCATGTAGACCGTCTGCACGGGCTGCGTCACCTTGTCGCGGACGACGATCTGGGGCGAGAGCCACATGGTCGTTCCGACGATGATTCCCAGCCCGACCTGTCCGACGATTTTGAAACGCCCCTTGAGCCCCTCCTTGCGGTGGCGGAAGACCTTGATGTAATCGTCCAGACCGCCGATGAGCCCCAGCCAGACGGTCGAGACGAGCAGCAGCTGCACGTAGACGTTGTCGAGTTTGCCGAAGAGCAGCATCGGCACCAGAATGGCCACAAGGATGATCACGCCGCCCATGGTCGGGGTTCCCTTCTTCTGGAGCTGGCCCTGGAGTCCGAGGTCGCGGATATCCTCGCCGATCTGGCGCCGGCGGAGGAAGTCGATGATCCGCCGGCCGAAGATGATGACGATCAGCAGCGAGAGGATGATGGCCGCCGCCGCACGGAACGAAATGTACTGGAACATGCCCGAACCGGGCAGGTCGTAGGCTTCGTCCAGGTATTTGAAAAGATGGTAAAGCATGATGTCTATCGAGTCAGTATGTTCTGTAAATCAAAGTGTTTCAGCATTTCGCGGCGGCGGGTCCGTCGGCCGGAGACAAGAGTCCGAAGGCGCGGCGCACCTCCTCACGGTCGTCAAAGTGGTGCTTCACGTCGCCGATGATCTGGTAGGTTTCGTGGCCCTTGCCGGCGATGAGGATCAGATCGCCCGGACGGCTCATCAGCACCGCCGTGCGGATGGCCTCGGCGCGGTCCGTGATGCGCACGTAGCGCGTGCCGGGCTGCAGGCCGGCCACCATCTCGTCGAGAATCGCCTCGGGCGACTCATGACGCGGGTTGTCCGACGTAAAGATGGCCGTCGTGGCGTAGCGGACGGCGATCTGCGCCATCTCGGGACGTTTCGTGCGGTCGCGGTCGCCGCCACAGCCGCATACGACCAGCAGCTGCTGCGAGGGCTGGCGCAGCTCCTCGATCGTCCGCAGCACGTTTTCGAGTGCATCGGGCGTGTGGGCGTAGTCGACCACGGCCACCGTGCCGTTGGCGGCGCGGACGATCTCGAAGCGCCCGCTCACGGGGTGGAGCGTCGACAGGACGCGCAGCACCTCCGCACGGTCAAGTCCCAGCAGCACGGCGGCGCCGTAGACGGCCAGCAGGTTGTAGGCGTTGAACCGCCCGAGGAGCCCCGTCCAGAGCTCCTGTCCGTCGATGCGCAGCAGCATGCCGTCGACGTGCATCTCGAGGATCTTGCAGCGGAAATCGGCCATCTCGCGCAGCGAATAGGTGCTCACGGCGGCCGCCGTGTTCTGTACCATGACGCGGCCGTTGCGGTCGTCGACGTTCGTCAGGGCGAAGGCCCCGGCTGGCAGGTGGTCGAAGAAGAGCTTCTTGGCCCGGATATACTCGGCGAAGGTCTTGTGGTAGTCCAGATGGTCGTGGGTGATGTTCGAGAAGATCCCGCCGGCGAAGTCGAGACCGCGGATGCGCTCCTGGACGATGGCGTGCGACGAGCACTCCATGAAGCAGTACTCGCAGCCGGCGTCGACCATCTCACGCATCATGGCGTTCAGGCGAATGGGATCGGGCGTCGTGTGCGTGGCCTCGATCTCGCGTCCGTCGATGCGGTAGACGACCGTCGAGATCAGTCCGGCACGGTAGCCCAGACCGCGCACCAGGTCGTAGAGCAGCGTGACGGTCGTGGTCTTGCCGTTGGTTCCCGTGATGCCCACCAGCCGCAGTTCGCGGCTCGGGAAGTCGTAGAAGGCCGCGGCCAGATCGGCCATCGCCCCCGACGAATCCCCCACCACGACATAGACGACGCCGGCAGCCGGCTCCTCGGGGCACCGCTCGCAGACCACCGCCGCAGCTCCCCGTTCGACGGCCATCGGGATATAGTCGTGGCCGTCGCTCTGCGTGCCCCGGATGGCGAAGAAGCAGTCGCCGGGGTTCACGTGCCGCGAGTCGTAGGTCAGCCCCCCGACCGCGGTTTCGGGATCACCCGTCACCGCCACGACGGGCATATGACGTATCAGTTCCGAAATTTTCTTCATCTCTCTATTTCAACGTTATGGTTACCGCCGTCCCCGGAGTGATGCGGGATCCGGCGGGAATCGTTTGCTGTATGACGGCCCCCTGGCCCGAGAAGCGGACCCGCAGGCCGCGGCTTTCGAGCAGGAAGAGGGCATCCTTCAGCCCCATGCCCCTCACATCGGGCATCACGCCGGGCGTCTCGTCGATCGCCGTGACCACCACCCGCGAGAGGCTGTCGACGCGCGTACGGCCCCATCCCCGACGCTCCTCACACTCGGTGCGGGGCGAGAACTTGCCGGCCACACGACGGATCTGGGCGATGTCGCCCCCCTTGATGCGGTCGGGATAGCGGCGCGGACCGTCCGCCTCGACCCTTCCGTACCAGTCGTTGCCGCGGTTGTAGATGTAGTCGACCATGCGTTTGACGACGGGACCCGCCAACGGACCTCCGTAGTAGGCCTTGCCCGGCTGGGCGCGGGTCTCGATGGTCGTCAGCACCGTATAGCGCGGCGCATCGGCCGGGAAGTAGGCGATCATCGAACCCAGATAGGGGCGGCCACCCTCCGACGGGGCGGTAATCTGGGCCGTACCGGTCTTGGCGGCGACCCTCACGCGCGTCGTGTCGCGGAAGAAGGCGCTGGCCGTACCCTCGGTGCAGACCGCCTGCAGACACTGCTGCACCTCGTGCAGGGCCGCCCGCGAGGCGATCGACGAGGCGATCGTGCGGCTTTCGAAACGCTCCTCGACCCGATCGCCGCGCCGCAGCTCGCGGATCAGCACCGGCGAGATCATCTTCCCGCCGTTGGCGATGGCGTTGTAGAAGGTGATCATCTGAATCGGCGCCAGCCGCACGCGATAGCCGTAGGCCATCTTCACCAACATCACGCCGGGATCGGGGACCTTCCAGTCGGTGGTGATCGACGGCTGACGCTCGCCAAGGCGTTCGAGGCCGACGGTCTGACCCAGGTGCAGCGTTTCGTGGAGGTAGCGGCTGTAGTCGAACTTCTTGCCCGTGATGCCGTAGCGGTCCCAGACCGCCTCGGCGAAGTAGACGTTCGACGACGAGGCCACGGCCCGCCGGAAGTCGATTTCGTGGTCGCCGCGGTGCGAATCGCGGATGTTGCGGGCCGGACCGACAGTCACCGGATCGCCGTTGTGGGTATCGTAGACGGTCGAGGGCGACATCCGCGCATCGTCGAGCAGCGTGAGCATCGTGGCCAGCTTGAAGGTCGATCCGGGCTCCATCGAGCGGCTCAGGGCGTAGTTCTCGCGTTCGGAGTAGCCGCCGCCGGGATCGCGCCCGAGGTTGGCCAGCGCCAGGATCTCGCCCGTATGGACCTCCATGACGATCGTCGTGCCCCAGACGGCATTCTGCTGTTCGAGCTGCCGGCGCAGCGCCTTGTCGGCCACATCCTGCAGATCGAGATCCAGCGTCGTCACCACATCACAGCCGTCGACCGGATCGACATGATCGGCCCCGGCCACGCGGCCGTAGAATCCGCGGGCGATGCGCTGCCGGATGGCCTGTCCGTCGCGGCCGGCCAGCTCCGTACGGTAGGCCTCCTCGATGCCGTAGTTGCCGCGGTCGCCCGTCAGACCGATCGTCCGTCGGGCCAGTTCGCCCTGAGGGTAGATGCGTTCGTCGCGTTCGACGAGCGTGTAGACCATGCCCATGTTCCAGTTCAGCAGCGGATAGCGGCGCAGCACCTCCCACTCGGCATAGTCCACCTCGCGGGGGAAGATGTTTACCGGCGTATGGTCGCGCAGCGTGTCGTAGATGCGCCGCGTGATGTACTCCTCGCCGCGCAGGCGGTCGAAGAAGCGGGCGATGCGCCCCTCGGAGCGC
Organism: Alistipes megaguti; assembly: GCF_944320325.1. Classification (NCBI taxonomy): domain Bacteria; kingdom Pseudomonadati; phylum Bacteroidota; class Bacteroidia; order Bacteroidales; family Rikenellaceae; genus Alistipes; species Alistipes megaguti. Next base: position 70,111 of record NZ_CALUHA010000001.1, on the reverse strand, counting down.
AGATAGGTTGTATCGCGGGGCCGCACCAGCCGATAGCGCCGGGCATGCTCCTCGCGGAACATGCGGGCATAGGCCGAGGCGGGTTTGTCCCGGAAGAAGGCGGCGAGCAGTTTGGAGAGCGAATCGGCCTGTTCGCGGAAGGTGTCGAGCGAATCCAGACCGGGCGAGGCGAAGTCGAAGGCGGCCTGATAGCGGAAGATCGACGTGGCGAGGGGTTCGCCGTCGCGCGAGAGGATGCTGCCGCGCTGCGCCTTGATCTCCTCGCGGGTGAAGATGCGGCTCGAGAGGCGGTCGGCGTTGTAGGCCACCTCGCGGCTGAAGAGCTGCACCCAGACGATCCGGGTGAGCACAACGGCCCCGGCGAGGATGAAGAGCACGTACAACAACCTCACCCGCAGCAGGATATCGCTTTTGACTTTCGAACGTTCCTCCTTCATGGCCGATCAGTTTTCGATGATTTCACCCGGTGCGAGCGGGTCGTAGAGGTCGATGCCCCGGGCATGGAGCTCTTCGATGATGGCCGAGTGGGTCGTGCGCTGGAAGCGCTGCTCCTGCAGGCGGATCGAGCGTTCGCGCAGCTTCTGCACCTCGCGTTCGAGACGCGTGTAGCGCATGTCGAGGTGCAACGACCAGAACATCACCACGATGCTCAGGAAGAACATCCCGGCGATGGTCAGCAAATAGGGGTAGTAGCGCGACACCCCGCGGCGCACGAGAATCGTCCCCGAGAAGAGCTGCCACAGGGTGCTCGACCGTCGGCGGCGTTCGCGGGCCTCGCGCTGGCGTGCTTCGGCCTGCCGGGCCTCCTCCTCGGCCGCTTCGGCTTCCTCCTCGGCGCGGATCTCCTCGTCGACCTCGCCGCGCTCCATGCGGCGCACCTCGCGGCGCACGCGGCGGGCGAACTCCGCCTCCTCGTCGCGCCGGGCCTGCTCCTCGGGAGTGATGGGATCGAATTCGTGGTCCTGATACATGGTGTCAGCGTTTTACGGCCGCCCGGAGTTTCGCCGAACGGGATCGGGGATTGCGCGCCAGCTCCTCGTCCGAGGGGGTGACGGCCTTGCGGGTCAGCGCCTCGAACGGGGCGAGCGGACGCCCGTAAAAGTCCTTTTCGACCTCGCCCGTAAAGTTTCCGCTGCGCAGGAAGTTCTTCACCAGCCGGTCTTCGAGCGAATGGTAGGAGATGACCACCAGCCGTCCGCCGGGTTTGAGGACCTTCAGACTCTGTTCGAGGGCCATCTTCAGCGCCTCCATCTCGCCGTTGACCTCGATGCGCAGCGCCTGGAAGAGTTTCGTGAGGAATTTCGAGGGATCCCGGGCCGGCGTACAGGGCTTCACCGCCGCAACCAGTCCGGCCGTGGTCGTCAGGGGAGCCTCCGCCCGGGCCTTCACCAGACAGTTGGCCACCTTCCACGGAGTCTCCAGCTCGCCCCAGTCGCCCAGGATGCGGGTCAAATCCCCGCTCGGATAAGTATTGACCACATCGGCGGCCGTTAACCGTCCGCGCTGGTTCATGCGCATGTCGAGCGGGGCGTCGCCGCGGAACGAGAAGCCGCGTTCAAGATCGTCGAAGTGGTGGGACGAGACCCCCAGATCGGCCAGAATACCGTCAACCGCGGTCACGCCGCGCAGCCGCAGCGCCCCGCGCAGAAAGCGGAAGTTGCTCTCCACGTAGTGGAACCGCGCGTCGTCGGGGCAGTTTTCGCGGGTATCGCGGTCCTGGTCGAAACCATAGAGCCGCCCCTGGGGTCCGAGGTCGGCCAGGATGCGGCGCGAATGGCCTCCGCCGCCGAACGTCAGGTCGGCGTAGATGCCGTCGGGACGGATACCCAGCAGGGCCACAGACTCTTCCAGCAGTACGGGTGTATGGTAGGCAGACATGATTGCGGTTGACAAAGGTCTATTTGGGGTGTAAAGTTAGTGCTTTTCTGAAAAAGAATGCCTATATTTGTTCGATTAAATTTTCGAAGACTCCATGCCTCAGATAGACATCGGCGCCGTGCTGCGGGAAAAGGCCCCGCGTGCGGCCCGCTGGATCCCCCGCCCGATAGTCGGATGGCTCCGCCGTACGATCCACGAACGGGAGATCAACCACATTCTCGCCAGCTACTGGACGCTGCCGCCGCAGGAGTTCATCCGTGCGGCCTTCCGCGAGTGGCAGGTCACCTACTCCGCGCAGGGGCTCGAACGTCTCGACCCGCGCGGGCGCTACCTCTTCGTCTCGAACCACCCGTTCGGGGGTATGGACGGCATGATGCTGGCCGACAAGCTGATCGAACGTTTCGGCGATGCCCGCGTGGTGGTCAACGACCTGTTGATGCACCTCGAACCGCTGCGGCCGCTCTGGATCCCGGTCAACAAGCACGGCGCGCAGAATGCGGCCTATGCCCGCAAGTTCGACGAGGAGTTCTTCGGCGACCTTCCGATCCTGACCTTCCCGGCGGGGCTCTGCTCGCGGACGGTCAACGGCCGGGTCACCGACCCCGAATGGAAGGTGAGCTTTCTGAAAAAGGCCTACGCCTCGCAGCGGCAGATCGTCCCGGTCTTCGTCGAGGGGCGTCTGTCGAACTTCTTCTACCGCCTCTACCACCTGCGCAAGGCGCTGGGCGTGAAGTTCAACATCGAGATGCTGTGGCTTCCCGACGAGATGTTCTCGCAGAAGGGGCGCCACTTCCGCATCGTCGTGGGCGACCCGATTCCGGTGAGCGAACTCCAGCACTTGGGCTCGCTGCGCGAACAGGCCGAAGAGGTACGCAAAAAGGCGTATTTTCTGGAAAAAAAGCTCAAAGAACCGGCAAAATCCCGCTAATTGTGGTATTTTTGCCGCGTCAAAGCAACAGAAAAGCATGGAACCCATCATCGAACCCGTCGACCGGGAGCTGCTGCTGGCTGAACTGACCCCGGCCCGCAAAGTCCGCGACACCCATCGGGCCGGCAACGAAATCTATATCTTCCCGGCTGCGGAGTGTCCGGCGCTGATGCGCGAAATCGGACGACTGCGCGAAGTGGCCTTCCGGAGCGCCGGCGGCGGCACGGGCCACGAGGTCGACATCGACGAGGAGGATCTCGCCCCCGACGGCTACTACCAGCTCATCGTCTGGGACCCGGCCGCCCGCGAGATCATCGGCGGCTACCGCTTTATCATCTGCACGACGCCCAATCCGCGCCACCTCTCCACGGAGCACTACTTCCGCTTCAGCGAGCGTTTCCGCCGCAAATACCTGCCCCGCACCATCGAACTGGGGCGTTCGTTCATCCAGCCCTCCTACCAGGCGCGCGGCAACTCGAAGAGCATCTATGCGCTGGACAACCTCTGGGACGGACTGGGGGCGCTGATCGTGCTGAATCCCAAGGCGAAATACCTCTTCGGCAAGGTCACCATGTACACCACCTACAAGGCTGTGGCGCGCAATGCGCTGATCTGGTTTCTGCGCCGCTACTTCCCCGACCGCGAGGGGCTGGTCGAGGGGATTCACCCGCTCCGGCTCGATCTGGACGACCCCTACTACGAGGAGCTCTTTTCGGGCGAGACCTATATGGAGAATTACCGCATTCTGATCCAGAAGGTGCGGGAGTTCAACGAGAACATTCCGCCGCTAATCAACGCCTACATGAATCTCTCCCCGACGATGCGGGTCTTCGACACGGTGTCGAATCCCGACTTCGGCGGCGTGGAGGAGACGGGCATCCTGGTGACGATCCGGGACATCTACCCCGAAAAGCGGCTGCGCTACACGCGCTGGCAGGGTTGGCGGGCCAACCTCAAGCACCGCCGCGAGGAGTTCAGCGAACAGTTGCGCCAGCATCTCGGGCGCATCACCAAAAAACGGGACGTCTGAACGTCCCGACAACCGTTTCATTCCATCTGCAGGCTTCGGAGTGTCCGGAGCCTGTTTTTTTTGATTCTCCACCGATTCTGTCGCCCGCTTCCGGGATCTACACTCCGCCACGACCGCACCTTCCCCGTCCGGCCATCGGCTCCGGGCAACCCACCTCCCGGTCACCGGCCTTGTCCATCCCAGACCCCATACCAAAAAAAATCCCTGCCCGAAGGCAGGGAACCAGGCAAACAACCGTTTAACTAAAAAGATTAATAAAATAAAAAATTAAAGGATTAAAGATTAATAATGAACTTTTGTGGATGAAAGTCAGCAAGGATTTATAATTTCACTCTCCACACTCCACACCGAAAAACCCCTGCTGCTTCCACCCGTTTCGGTTATCTTGCAATCAGTTGCAATTCTGAATTCTCGGAAGTCTGATCCGGATCTGCCGGTTCGGGCTGCTCCTCCGGGGCCGGGTTCTCCTCCGGGGCGGGCTGTTCGTCGGGAACCGGGCTCTCTTTCTTCGGAGGCCCCTGCTTTTCGGGCTCCTGGGCTACGGCCCAACCTCCACACACCAGCATCATCGCTGCCAACATCACCGTTGCCTTTTTCATAGCTTCCTTGTTCAACATCAAACTTCCGGGAACGAGGTATCATCCGCGTTCTGCCTCCCAACAGTTCAAGTACGGTGCCAAACCGGGGAACAAAACATCCATACACTGAATATCAGCGTGATAAATAAAAAACGCAAAAACAGGATTCGGGAGACAACGTGTGGAAAAAAGACCCGGAATGTAGAATAATTCCACACTCCGGGCCCGAATGCCCCCACTCTTTGGGTTCGGATTACTCGATGCCGTAGAGGTGCATTTTGTTGTAGAGCGTCTTGCGGTCGATGCCGAGGAGTTTGGCGGCCTGCGACTTGTTGCCCCCGGCAGCGGCCAGGGCCCGGCGGATCTGCTCCTCCTCCGACACGGGGTCGTGCAGCGAGAACGACGTTCCGGACGCCGAGGGTTCGGTGATTTCGCGCGGAAGGTCCCCGAGCGTAATGTACTCCCCCGCGGCGAGCAGGGTCGCCGACATCACCGTATTCTTCAATTGCCGCAGATTCCCCGGCCACTCGTATCCCGCGAGCGCCTTGACAGCCTTTGCCTCGAACCCGACGATCCGTTTGTCGAGTTCCCGGTTGGCCTGGTCGAGGAAGAAGTCGGCGAAGAGCGGAATATCCTCGCGCCGCTCCCGCAGGCTGGGGACCCGCAGCGAGAAGGAGTTGATCCGATGGTAGAGGTCGGCCCGGAAGGTTCCCCGGGCAATGGCGGCTTCGAGGTCCTCGTTCGTGGCGGCCACCAGGCGAATATCGACCGGGATTTCGCGGTTCCCGCCCACGGGACGGATCCGCCGCTCCTGCAGGGCCCGCAGCAACTGGACCTGGGTCTCATAGGTGAGGTTGCCCACCTCGTCCAGAAAGAGCGTTCCGCCGTCGGCCGCCTCGAAGGCCCCCTTCTTGTCGCTCACCGCCCCGGTGAACGAACCCTTGACGTGGCCGAAGAACTCCGAAGCCGCCAGCTCGCGCGGAATGGCCCCGCAATCGACCGCCACAAAGGGTTTTCCGGCCCGTTTGCTGTTCCGGTGGATGAGCTGCGCCACATGCTCCTTGCCCGTTCCGCTGGCCCCGTTTACCAGGACCGACATGTTGGTCGGGGCCACCAGCCGGATGTATTCGTAGAGTCGGCGCGAAGCATCGCTCCGCCCTTCGATATAGTCGGGCGGCGTGGGGGCCGGAACCGCCTTCGCCGCGCCCCGCCGGGCGTTTTTCGCCTCCACGGGGGCCTCAATAGGGACCTCAACGGGCTTCTCCAGCGCTTCGCGGATCTTTTTGAGCAGTTCGTCGGGATTCACCGGCTTGGCCACGTAGTCGCGGGCCCCGAGTTTCATGCAGCGCACCGCGTTCTGAATCTCGGCATAGCTCGTCATGACGATCACCGGGGTTTCGATCCCCGCACCCGACATCCACTGCAGCAGGGCGATCCCGTCCTGGTCGGGCAAGCGCATATCACTCAACACCAACGAAAAACCGCCGTCGCCAAGGGTCGTGCGTGCGGCTGCGACCGTCGACGCGGTCTCCACGTCGAAGCCGCGTTTCGAGAGCCACGTGCGCAGCATCAGCGCAAACGTAATATCATCGTCTACAATCAGAATCCGTTCCATAACACTACAAAGTTAGCTTTTTTTCCGCTTCCGCAACGATCGCACGGATTTTCCCGATCACCGTCCGCAAGGCAGCGGTCTGCACTCCGGCGGCCGCTTCGTCGCGGTTTTCGGCCCGCCGCAGGACTTCGGCCACCTCCCGGGCCCCGAGCATCGTGAAGATCGGGATCATCTTGTGGGCCAGGGCCTTCACCGCGGCTTCGTCGCCCGCATCGAGGGCCTTTTCGAGGTCATTGCAATTGGCCGCGGTCTGTTCGGCAAAGGAGTGCAGGATACTCCGGGCCGCCTCGGCATCGTCGCCCGCATAGGCCGTCAGGGCCGAAAAATCGACCCGGTCCGGCTGCGGAGCATCGGCCGCCCCGGAACCTCCGGAACGACCGGGTTCCCCGGGCTCTCCGGAATCCGGCCCTTCACCGCAGGCCGCACGGATCGCCTCTAACAGTTCACCCGACGTGAAGGGCTTGCGCAGACATCCAGCAAACCCTTTTCCCCGGAAATCCGCCGCATCGAGCTCCCCGCGGGCCGAAACCGCCACCACGGGCAGCGTCGGATCGACCTCGTGCACGGTCTTCAGGACGGTGAACCCGTCGGCCGTCGGCATCTGTATATCGGTCAGCACCAGATCGAAACGCCCCTCACCGACGAGTTTTCCCACATACTCCGGATAGGGGCAGCTCTCGGCGGTGATGTCGGCCCGGCGGCACATCGCGGCGGTCATCTCCAGCTGCAGCGGATCGTCATCGACCAGCAGGACCCGCCATTCGCGCTGCCCGGCCGCAGGCTCCGCCGGAACTGCCGGAGCCTCCGCGGCGGATTCGGGACCGGATGCGCTCCCGGAAAAGGTCCCCACCTCCCCGGTCTCCCGGACCGGGAGCGTCACGATGAAGCGGCTTCCTTCGCCGGGCCGACTTTCGAGCGAGATCCGCCCGCCGAGCAGCTTCACGAGCCGGTCGACGATCGAAAGACCCAGTCCGAAGCCGTCGACCCCGCGGGCCGAACTCAGCCGGACGAATTCACCGAAGATCCGTTCGCGCTCCTCGCGGCCGATGCCGCGGCCCGTGTCGCGCACCGAGAAGATCAGCTCGCCGCGGACGACGTCGACCCGCAGTTTCACCCATCCCCGGTCGGTGAATTTCAAGGCATTGGACAACAGGTTGTCGGCAATCTGCCGGATGTGGAAGGCATCCCCCTCCACCGTGCGGGCGGCCCCTTCACCGGTTTCGAAGCGCAGGTCGAGCCCCCGGGCCGCGGCCGAAGCGGCGAATCCCGCCCGGATGGCCTCGAAGAGCTGTGCCGGACAGAACGCCACGCGGTTGACCTCGATCTTGTTGATATCCAGCCGGTAGAAATCCAGCAGGCTGTTGACCAGCGCCAGGAGGTGCTCCGACGAGTCCTTCATGTTGTGCAGATAGAGCTCCTGGCGCTTGTCGTCGGTCAGTCGCGACAGGAGGTCGATATAACCCATCACCGACCCCAGCGGAGCCTTGATGTCGTGCGTGATGGCCAGCATCAGCTGTTCGCGGGCGGCCAGCAGCGACTCCTTCTCGCGGTTGGCGCGTTCGAGTTCGCGGCGGTAGCGGTTCCCGCGGTTGACGTCGCGCCAGAGGATCCCCACGAAGAAGAGCATCAGCAGGATCGAACCGCCGGTCACCCCGCCCAGGATGTGCGACGCGCGGCGCCGGATCCCCTCCGAACGACGGATGCGCCGCATCAGCAACGCCGTATCCTCGGCCTCGAAGTCGAGGATCAGGCTGTAGATCTTCATGTTCACCAGATCGTTGCTGTAGCTGAGGCGCAGCCCCTCCTGCCAGGCGCGGTCGTAGATCAGCAGACGGTTGCTCGTGACGCTGTCCTGCAGGGCCTGGAGCACCAGTTCGATGGTATCCCTGACCACCCCCATGGGCAGCATCAGCCTGCCGGCCCCGCGGCGCGGGACCATCTCTCCCGAATCCGCCGGCGCACCGAACAGCCCGGAGACCTGCTGCAGCCGTCGCAAGGGGGTCGTATCGGCCACGATACTCGTCTGCGGGCCGATCAGTTCGCGGATGTTCTTGTCGAGCAGTCCGGCCGTGGATCCGGCACGGATCGTCTGCCGCAGACGCATCGTACGGCGTTCCTTGTCCCCGAGCAGCCGCGTGATGCTGTCCAGCCGCAGCCGCTGCAGGGTATCCTCACGCCCGGTCAGCGCACGCAGCGAGTCGATGCAGCCCTGCACGGTGCGCAGTTCGCTGCGGTAGCGGTTCTCGTAGGAGAGGTAGCCGGCAATCATCAGCTGGCCGTAACTCTCGGCCTGATAGAGGTGATAGAGCGTGCGGTTGACGGCCGTACGCTTGGTATGGAGGAGAGCATAATCCCGATCGGGCGCCGAGAAACGCACCACCGCCCGGTAGACATAGGCGACGGCGAGGATACTGACGGCCACCAGCAGCACGTAGCCCGCCACGATCTTGGTTTTGACGAATTTCGACTCCTTCACGGCACCAAAGATACGGAAAGTTCCGCCAACGGACAACTTCCCGGCCGGGGCAAGGCCCGTTTTCCACCGGTCACCGCATGGGGAAAGTCCCCGCGGCATATCGAAAAACGATAAAAAATCTTTTGACCTTTCCGATTTGTCCGTATATTTGCAGGGATAATGATCCGAAAACAGCCACGCAAATCAACATGAAGGATTTACTCACGGTCGAGCACGTCTCGAAACGCTACGCCGAACATACGGCCCTCGACGACGTCTCGCTCTCGATCCCCGAAGGATCGGTCTACGGACTGCTCGGCCCCAATGGCGCCGGCAAAACGACCCTCATCCGCATCATCAACCGCATTACGGCTCCCGACAGCGGCCGCGTCCTCTTCGACGGCCGCGAAATCGCCCCCGAGGATGTCCGCCGCATCGGCTACCTGCCCGAGGAGCGCGGTCTCTACAAGAAGATGAAGGTGGGCGAACAGGCCCTCTTCTTCGCCCGGCTGAAGGGGTTGTCGCGCCGCGAGGCGACGGCGCGCCTGCGGGAGTGGTTCGAGCGGTTCGGCATCGAGGCGTGGTGGGACAAGCGCGTCGAGGAGCTCTCGAAGGGAATGGCCCAGAAGGTGCAGTTCATCGTCACGGTGCTCCACCGGCCGCGGCTGCTGATCTTCGACGAACCCTTCTCGGGCTTCGACCCGATCAACGCCAACCTGCTCAAGGAGCAGATCCTCCGCCTGCGCGACGAGGGGGCCACGGTGATCTTCTCAACCCACAACATGTCGTCCGTGGAGGAGATCTGCGACCACATCACGCTGATCAACCGTTCGAAGAATATCCTCTCGGGACGCGTCGACGAGATCCGCCGCCGCCACGGTTCGAACCTCTTCGAAGTGGCCTTCCGCGGTGACGAGGCGGCGCTGCGCCGCGCCGTCGAGGGGCGTTGCGAGATCCTCGACGGAGCCGAAGGGGAGGAGTCCCTCTACCGGACGCTGAAGCTCCATGTGGCCGGCGACGACGAGGTGCGCGGCGTCATTGCGGCCGTGAACGAGGCGGTCGACCTGCGCTCGTTCCGCGAACTGATCCCCTCGATGAACGACATCTTCATCCGCGCCGTCAACGGCACCCTCTGATCCGAACGATCCACCCAAAAATACGAAACACACCATGGCCCGATCCAACATACTGCTGATCATCCAGCGCGAATTCAACGAACGCGTCCGCAAAAAGACCTTCATCCTCTCGACGCTCATCACCCCGATCCTGATGATTGCGCTGATGGCCGCCCCGGCCCTCATCATGAAGTACTCGCGCGGGGAACAGAAGCACATCGCCGTCATCGACGACAGCGGCGTGGTGGCCCCGCACCTCGAAAGCAGCGACGGGATCCGCTTCGAGCCGACCGACCTGCCCCCCGAAGCGGCCCGCCGGGAGCTGACCGACCTCTTCGGCGTGCTGTGCATCGGTCGGGACATCCTCACCAACCCGAACGACGTGCAGCTCTACGCCAACGCCTCGACATCGCTTTCGCTCGAAACCGACATCACCGACCAGATCGCCAAGATCCTCGAGACCGAAAAGCTCAAGGCCTACGACATCAAGGATCTCGACCGGATCCTCGCGGAGGTGAAGACCACGGTCACGATGAAAACCTTCCGCAACGACAAGTCGCAGGAGGAGGATACACAGGCGCAGTCGTCGGTCGCCGCCACGGCCATCGGCTACGTGTTGGGATTCATCCTCTACATCTTCCTGCTGACCTACGGCTCGATGGTCATGCAGTCGGTCATCGAGGAGAAGAACAGCCGCGTGCTGGAGGTGATGGTCTCGTCGGTAAGGCCCTTCGACCTGATGATGGGCAAGATTCTCGGCGTGGCGGCCGTCGCCGTGGTGCAGATCCTGCTGTGGGGGCTTCTCGTGACGGTGGTCGGAGGGGTCGTGATGCCCCGACTGCTGCCCGCCGATGCGCTGGCCGGGGTGCAGGCCATGCAGCAGGGGATGCCCGACGCCGTCTCGATGAGCGGTCTGGATCCCGAGATGATGCAGGCTCTGGCCACGATGACCGATCTGGGCTACATGCTCAAGATCTTCGGCTGTCTGCTGCTGTTCGTCGTGGGGGGCTACCTGCTCTACTCGGCGATGTTCGCCGCCGTGGGGTCGGCCGTCGACAACATCCAGGACGCCTCGCAGCTGCAGATGCCCATCACGCTGCCGATCATCCTCGCCCTGCTGGCCATGCTGGCCGTCATCGAGGACCCCAATTCGCAGCTCTCGTTCTGGTTCTCGATCATTCCCTTCACGTCGCCCGTCGTGATGATGGCGCGCATCCCCTACGACATCCCCTGGTGGGAGATCGGCCTCTCGCTGGCGGTGCTCTACGCCTCGTTCGTGGGAATGGTCTGGCTGGCGGCCAAGATCTACCGCGTGGGCATCTTTATGTACGGCAAGAAACCGACCCTGAAGGAGCTCGCCAAGTGGGTGCGGTACAAATACTGACCCGCCGGAAAAGGCCCTCCGGCGACGAAAACCCCGCCGCGCCGCCCGAAAACGAAGGCTTTCTTCAGGAAAACCCTTTTTTCTGTTATCCGAATAACAGTTTTCCTGAAAATTTTTTCTAATTTTGTCGCGGATTCGGAAGGCGGTTGCCGCCGGCCGGATCACGAAAAAGAGTAAGATTTCTACAAAATACTTAAAATCAAGGAGCTATGAACTCGATTGACACTTACGATTTCAAAGGCAAACGCGCGATCATCCGCGTGGATTTCAATGTGCCCCTCAACGAGAAGGGCGAGGTAACCGACGACACGCGTATCCGTGCCGCCATGCCGACGATCAAGAAGGTCCTGGCCGAAGGCGGTTCGGTGATCCTCATGTCGCACATGGGTCGCCCGAAGAAGAACCCCGATCCGAAATATTCGCTCGAGCAGATCATCCCCGCCATCGAGAAGAACCTGGGCGTAAAGGTTCAGTTCGCCGGCGACTGCATGGGTGAGAAGGCCGCCGAGATGGCCAAGAACCTCAAGCCGGGCGAAGTGATGCTGCTGGAAAACCTGCGCTTCTACGCCGAGGAGGAGGGCAAACCCCGCGGTCTGGCCGAGGACGCCACCAAGGAGGAAAAGGATGCCGCCAAGAAGGCCCTGAAGGAGGGTCCGCAGAAGGAGTTCGTCAAGAAACTGGCCTCGTATGCCGACTGCTACATCAACGACGCCTTCGGTACGGCACACCGCAAGCACGCGTCGACCTACCTGATCGCCAAGTACTTCCCCAACGACAAGATGTTCGGCTACCTGATGGAGAAGGAGGTCAAGGCCATCTCGTCGCTCATGGAGGCTCCGCAGCACCCGTTCTGCGCCATCATCGGCGGTTCGAAGGTTTCGACCAAGATCGGCGTCATCAAGTCGCTGATCGAGAAGGTTGACTCGATCGTCATCGGCGGCGGCATGACCTACACGTTCGCCGCAGCCCAGGGCGGCAAGGTCGGCAACTCGATCTGCGAGCCCGACATGTTCCCCGTAGCGCTGGAGATCCTCGAGCTGGCCAAGAAGAAGGGCGTACAGCTCGTCATGTCGCCCGATGCGCTGATCGCCGACGCTTTCTCGGCCGACGCCAACACCTCGACGGCTCCGGCCGACAACATCCCCGACGGCTGGGAGGGTGTCGACATTGCCGACGAAGGCAAGAAGATCTTCCGCGAGCACATCCTGGGCTGCAAGACCATCCTGTGGAACGGCCCGGTAGGCGTCTTCGAGATCGACAAGTTCGCCACGGGTTCGAAGGAGGTGGCTCTGGCCATCGCCGAGGCTACGAAGAAGGGCGCCTACTCGCTCATCGGCGGCGGTGATTCGGTAGCCTGCATCAACAAGTTCGGTCTGGCCGACCAGGTATCCTACATCTCGACCGGCGGCGGCGCCCTGCTCGAGTACATCGAGTTCGGCACGCTGCCCGGCGTAGAGGCCATCCGCGAATAGAACGGAGCGACAAATACGCAATTCCGAAGCGGAGATTTCCGGAACTCCGGAAGTCTCCGTTTCTCATCGAAAACCCGAACACAACGATATGAAACGTATCATTCTTTTAGCAGCAACCGTCGCCTGTATGGCAGCCTGTCAAAACAATAACAGCAACAAGGTTCCGGCCATCGACCTCAACAACTTCGACCTGTCGATAGCCCCGAACGCCGACTTCTACCAGTATGCCACGGGCGGCTGGCAGAAGAACAACCCGCTCAAACCCGAATTCTCGCGCTACGGATCGTTCGACGTCCTGCGCGAGAACAACGAAAAACGCATCAACGAGCTCTTCCAGGCCATGGCCAAGACCGAGGCCGTGAAGGGGAGTGTCGAGCAGAAGATCTCGGACCTCTACAAGATGGGGCTCGACTCCGTGCGTTTGAACGCCGAAGGGGCCGCACCGCTGGAGGCCGACCTGCAGATGGTCGAGGGTCTGACCGACCGCGCCCAGCTTCCTGACCTGCTGGCCCGGATCCACATGGCACTGGGCAATCCCTTCTTCGGCATCGGCGTGATGGCCGACCTGATGGACAGCAACGTCAATACGCTCTACGTCGGCCAGTCGGGCATTTCGATGGGCGACCGCGACTACTACGTGGCCCCGGAGAACGCCAAGATCAAGGAGGCCTACAAGGCCTATCTGGTCAAACTCTTCACGCTGTGCGGCTATGAGGCCGAGGCAGCCGCCACGGCCGCAGCCGATGCGCTGGAGATCGAGGATTCGCTGGCCGAAGTCTTCTTCTCGAACGTCGAGCAGCGCGACATCCCGGCGCAGTACAACCCGATGACGCGCGAGGAGTTCGCCCGGACATACGACGCGCTGGACTGGGACGTCTACTTCAAGGGCATGGGTCTGGAGCAGGTCGACCGGCTGATCGTGGAGCAGAAGCGCGTCATGGCGCGCGTCAACGAGATGCTCAAGACGCTTCCGCTCGAAAAGATACGCCACTACCTGGCCGCGCAGATCATCAACGGCGGCGCCTCGTCGCTGAGCGACGACTTCCAGACCGCCTCGTTCGAGTTCTACGGCCGCACGATGTCGGGCCAGCAGGAGCAGAAACCCCGCTGGAAACGCGCCATGTCGGTGCCCAACGGACTGCTGGGCGAGGCCGTGGGCGAGATGTACGTGGCCAAGTACTTCCCCGAGAAGGACAAGCAGCGCATGACGCAGCTGGTGAAGAACCTGCAGACGTCGCTCTCGCAGCACATCGCCGCCCTGGACTGGATGTCGGACGCCACGAAGGCCAAGGCGCAGGAGAAACTGGCCGCCTTCACCGTGAAGATCGGCTACCCGGACAAGTGGAAGGACTACTCGACGCTCGAGATCGACCCCGCGAAGAGCTACTACGAGAACCTGCGTGACGCCAGCATCTGGGCCACGAAGGACAACCTCTCGAAATACGGCAAGCCGGTGGATCGCACCGAGTGGGGCATGACGCCGCAGACCGTAAACGCCTACTACAACCCGACGACCAACGAGATCTGCTTCCCGGCCGCCATTCTGCAGCCGCCGTTCTACAACCCGGATGCCGACGATGCCGTCAACTACGGAGCCATCGGCGTGGTGATCGGCCACGAGATGACCCACGGATTCGACGATCAGGGCCGTCAGTTCGACAAGGACGGCAACATGAACAACTGGTGGAGCGAGGAGGATTCCGAAGCCTTCAAGGCCAAGACGGAGGTGCTGGTCAAGCAGTTCGACGCCATCGAGGTGCTTCCGGCCAAGGACGGACAGCCGGCGCTGCATGCCAACGGAGCCCTCTGCCTGGGAGAGAACATCGCCGATCAGGGGGGTCTGCGCGTGGCCTGGACGGCCTACCAGAACTCGCTCGAGGGCAAGGGACATCCGGCCCCGATCGACGGCTTCACCGATGCCCAGCGCTTCTACCTGGCCTACGCCACGCTCTGGGCCCAGAACATCCGCGATGAGGAGATCGCGCGTCTGACCAAACTCGACGTACACTCGCTGGGCAAGTGGCGTGTCGATGCCACGCTGCGCAATATCCAGGACTTCTACGACGCCTTCAACATCACCGACGGGGCGATGTTCCTGCCCGAGGAGGAGCGCGTGATCATCTGGTAACTCCGGAGGCGGTGTGGGGACTCCCCAAACCAACCCGAATGAAAAAACCGTCCGACTTTCATCGGACGGTTTTTTTGTGGGTTTTCGGACCGTTGAACTACCGCGCCGGAGGGTGGAGTGCGGAATGAGGGTCCGGTTCAAGAAAACACGGCACCACAAAGCCTTTTGAGCCTTGAAATACCGCACTGTAGAGACAAAGCGTAAAAAGTCCGCGGTTCAATAAAAGGTGCCCTTGGGAGCGAAAATGGCGTATCCGAAGTTGAAGGTCAGATACATGTTCTTCCAGCTCTTCAGATCGTATTTCGTCAGCGAGAGACTGACGGGCCCGATCGGCGAATGGTAGACCAGCGACGCCTCGGCAATGTAGTGCCAGCGTTCGTCGGGAACGCCCAACGGATTGAAGTCGCGCTTGCGGCGGAACATCGTGTAGAAACCCGTGCGGAAGAAGAAGTCGGGCATCAGATCGAAGGTGGGCATGACGCCCCCGGCCACGAAACGGTCCGAACGGAAGTCGGGCATGAAGATCATCCGCGCATGGGAGACCGGTGCATACTCGGGCATGGCCATCAGCGTGGCGCTCTGGGTCGAGAAGGCGGGCTGGTTGGTGTAGACGGCATCGACGTTGACCCCGAAGGAGAACCAGCCGCTCTGGGGCATATCGAAGAACTTGTTCCAGGTGAAACGCCCGCCGAACCACTGCCTCCGCTCACGCGACATGAAGACCTCGGCATCCCAGGGTTTGAACTTGTCGCGACCGTTGACGTAGATGGCCGAGAGGTAGAGCTCCGACCCGCGGCGCGGATAGAGGAACTTGTCGAGCGTATTGCGGGCCAGCCCGGCGCGCAGACCGTAGAAGACGAAACGCGACAGATCGGTGTCGTCGGCAAAGAGATCCTCCGCATCGTAGCGGTAGTTGACGTGTCCGCCGTTGAAGCGCAGGGTAAAGACGCTGCGGTGGGTGAGCGGCATTCCGACCCCCACGGAGAAGAAGCTCTCGCTGCTCTTGACCTGTTCGGCATTGTTGATGCGCGAGATATTGCCGAAGTAACCATGGCGGAAGTTGCTTACCGAGAAGTTGTAGGCGTAGTCGATGAAGAGCGGTTCGATGGCGTAGAAATCGGTCCGGCCGCCAAGCGAGCCCCACGTGTAGAGGGGTCCGAGGTAGAGTTCGGCCCCCAACTGCTGCGAGACACGCCCGATCCAGCGGTAACTCATGCCGATGTAGGCCTGGTTGAAGGCCGTCGAGGAGACGTTTCCGCCGATGGTGATCTTGAAGCTGGGTCGTGTGTGGAGCCGTGTGGCAAAGGAGTAGCGCCCCGAGAGCGAATCATAGGCGACCGTGGGGAAATCCATCGTAAGGTTTCCGTCGGCCAGAATCTCGAAGAGGTTGTCGCGCAACTCGGAGAAACCCATGGGACGCTGCACGCCGGGCGTACGACGGTCCATGTGGAGGAAATCACGGATGTATTCGCGCTGATCATGCTGCAAGCCTTCGATGCGGTAGTTGTCGAAGACCAGTTCGGGCGACCGTTTGCGGAAGGCCTCGCGGCGTTGGGCATACCAGCTCGAATCGCGGCGTTCGGCAACCTTTTCGAGCAGTTGCGGCATGGCGGCCATGGCATCCAGGTAGCCGAGGTCCATGATCATCTCGGCCTGGTCAAAATCAAGCATCGAAACCTCCACGGCACGCCGAATCGTGACGCTCCGCTCCTCAGGCAGCGTATAGTCGGTCTCCTGCATGGCGAGCATGAAGGCCTGATCGAGGATGCTGTTCTCCGCGCTGGGCGGGGTATTTCCGCCGGTGCAGATCGATCCGATGATCAGATCGGGATGAAACTCCTCGTCGAGGGGCCGCCAGGGGAAGTTGTCGTAGATACCGCCGTCATAGAGCAGCATCGAATCAATCTCCATGGGCTTGAAGACCAGCGGAATGGACATCGACGAACGGACGGCCCCTCCCAGATCGCCGCTGCGCATGACCACCGGCCGGCGGTGGTTCATGTCGCTGGCCACGCAGCGGAACGGCACCATCAGGCGGTCGAAATCGCCTCCCGAAGCGGCCGTGGCCGGGGCAAAGAGATCGATCAGCGCCAGGTCGATCTGTGTCGAGGAGATGAGACTGGTCGGGAACTGGAGCCGTTCGCCGGCCGGATTGCCGAGATTCACGCGCACGTTCAGAAAAAACGAAGGGTTGCTGCCCAACTGCCGGTAGTAACTCATGTAGCGGTTGGGATCGATGCGTCCCGAGACCCACTCCTTGACCACGCCCGAACTGACGATGGCCCTCATCTCGGCAGGGGCGTACCCGGCAGCGTACATGGCGGCGATGATCGACCCCATGGAGGTCCCGGCCACGTAGTCGATCGGGATGCCGTTCTGCTCGAGAGCCTCCAGTACGCCGATGTGGTAAAGGCCCTTGGCACCGCCTCCGCTCATCACCACTCCGACGCTGCCCCGGGCCTCGGCACGAAGCCCCAGGAGCAGCAGCAACGCCACAAATGAGCCTATTTTACGCAACATATCTCAATTTTTTTATAACTTTGCACGTTACAAGGATGTCCTTCAAAAGTAGACAAAAAAGAAACACCCGCAAAATATGATCGAGAAAATCAATGAACTTCTGCGACAAGTCGAGGAGTTCAAACCCAAGGCAGCCGGCGAACTCGAGGAGTTCCGCATCCGGATTCTGGGCAAAAAGGGCGAACTGAACGCCCTGATGGAGGAGTTCAAGACGGTGGCTCCGGAGTTCAAGCGCGAACTGGGCCAGCAGCTCAACCGCCTGAAGAGTGCCGCCACGGAGCGCATCGCCTCGCTGCGCGCGGAGCTGCAGCATGCCGCCGAGGAGCAGACCTCTTCGTCGGGTGACCTGACGCGCCCGGGCTCGGCCGAACACCTCGGCTCGCGCCACCCGATCACGCTCGTGCGCAACCAGATCGTCGAGGTCTTTTCGAGACTGGGCTATACCGTGGCCGACGGCCCCGAGATCGAGGACGACTGGCACGTCTTCTCGGCCCTGAACTTCCCGCCCGAACATCCGGCACGCGACATGCAGGACACCTTCTTCATCGAGAAGAATCCCGACATTCTGCTGCGCACGCACACCTCGTCGATCCAGGTGCGCACGATGGAGCACCAGCGGCCGCCGATCCGGGTCATCTGCCCGGGCCGCGTCTTCCGCAACGAGGCCATCTCCTACCGCGCCCACTGCATCTTCCACCAGATCGAGGGTCTCTACATCGACGAGGGGGTTTCGTTTGCCGACATGAAGCAGTCGCTGCTCTACTTTGCCAAGGAGATCTTCGGCGAGCAGACGGCCATCCGCATGCGTCCGTCGTACTTCCCCTTCACGGAGCCCTCGGCCGAGGTCGACGTCTCGTGCAACCTCTGCGGAGGCAAGGGCTGCGCCGTCTGCAAGGGAACGGGCTGGCTCGAGATCATGGGGTGCGGCATGGTCGACCCGAACGTTCTGAAAGCCAATGATATCGATCCCGAGAAGTATTCGGGATTCGCCTTCGGCATGGGTGTTGAGCGCATCGCCATGCTCAAATACGGCGTCAAGGACCTGCGCCTCTACTTCGAGAACGACGTGCGTTTCCTCCACCAGTTCGACCAGGCGCTCTAAACCCGCTTGCCCATGAAACGACTCCCGGTGATCACGATCTGCTGCGTGGCATTCTTCTCGGCGGCCTTCGTCTCGGGGAAGAGTCTGCGGACAACGACCCCGGGGTATTCCGATACGCTGCCGAGCGTGTGGTTCTACACCGAGGGGATCAAGCAAAACACCATCTTCGGGGATACGACCCGGGCCCGGGAGCTCTTCGGGGAGGCGATCCGACGCGATTCATCCTACGCTCCGGCCTGGTTCGAACTGGCCGGAATGCTGTTGCACACCTCGCCCGACCGGGCCATCGATGCGGCACGCCGCGCCTGGCGCCTCGACACGGCCAACCTCTGGTACCACCGGCTCTACGCCCAGACGCTGCTCGTGACCGAACACTACAACGATGCGTTGAATGTCTACCGGCAGCTGCTGGCCGCCGACCCGAAGGATCCGGACAACTACCGTCTGGTGGCCGCCCTCTACGAGCAGGCCGACCGTCCCTTCACGGCGCTCATCACGCTCGATTCGGCCGAGGTCCGATTCGGACGCATACCGCTGCTGAGCAGCATGAAACGCCAGCTGCTGGTGGCCACGAACCAGATCGACAAGGCCATTGACGAAGCCCGAGCCCTGGTCGACGAAGTCCCCTACGACGCCGACAACCATGTGGTGCTGGCCAATCTCTACGCGGCTGACAAGCAGGATTCGCTGGCGATGGTCGAATACCGGGCGGCCCTGCGGATCGACTCGACGAACGTGCAGACGCTGGCGGCGCTGAGCGATTACTACGCCCGCAGTCAGGACTACCGGTCGCTGCTTTCGGTCACGCGCAAGATCTTCCTCTCGGAGGAGATGCCCCTCGAACTGAAGGTCAAACGTTTCGAGAACCTCACTTCCGACACGCGGTTCTACCGCGAATACTACTTCCAGCTCAACGATCTGGCCGCCACACTTGCGATCCGCTATCCGAACGATCCGCGGGTAGTGGAGCTCTACGCCGGACACCTGATCGCCTCGGGCGAACTGGAGCAGGCGCTGGCGCTCTACAAACGCCATCTGAACGACCGGCCGCCCGTCGAGCAGTACTACCGCATGGTGATCGACATCGAGAGCTATCTCCAACATCCGGACTCCGTGGAACACTACGTGACAAAGGCGCTGTCGATCTTTCCGGAGAAGATTGACTTCCATCTGGTGCGGGGCCACGCCATGGTGCAGACGAAACAGTACGACAAGGCGATCCGCGCCTACCGCGGATCGCTGCGCTACGCCGCCACGGACTCGCTGCGCAGCGTCATCTGGGGCATGGTCGGCGACACGTGGCATCTGAAGGCCGTCGGCAACGATTCGATCCCCGAAGAGGAGCTCTTCGCCCGCTCGAAGGCCGGCCGCGGAGGCATCAACCTCCGCGACATGAAACAGTGCTACAAGGCCTACGACCGCAGTCTTCGCTATTGGGCGGACAACACGCTGATAATGAACAACTACGCCTACTTCCTCTCGCTGGAGGAGCGGGATCTGGAGCGGGCCCTTGCCATGGCAACGCGCGTGACGGATCTCACGGACAACAACCCCACCTACCTCGATACGCGGGCCTGGGTGCTCTACAAGATGGGGCGCATGGAGGAGGCCCGCCAGATCCTGAAACGGGCCGTGGCACTGGACGGTCAGCAGAGTCCCGAGTTGATGGTCCACTACGGGGATGTGCTCCACCAACTGGGCGAACAGTTCATGGCGGAGATCTACTGGCAGATGGCCCGCGAGAAGGGCTACAACGCCGCACTGATCGACGAGCGGCTCAAGCAGCCCGCCCAAACCAAACCCGCAGAATAACCGCCGCACCATGAAACCAGCACTTCTGTTGACCCTTGGTATGCTGCTTTTCACGCTCGGCGCCTCGGCCCAGACCGACAGCCGCATCGAGAAGCAGAAACGGGTCATTGCCGACCTCGAAAAGCGCATTGCCAACGAGGAGCGGGAGATCTCGAAGCTCCAGAAGGGACGTGCGGCCACCGAGGAGCGGGTCCGGCGCCTGGCCCGGCAGATCGACTCGCGGAGCCAGCTGCTCGACGAGACCGAAAAAGAGGCCTCGCTGCTGCGTGAGGAGATCGCCCGCAGGGACAGTGTGGCGGGAGATCTGGCCTCGATGCTCGAGCGCAACCGCGCCCAGTATGCCGAAATGGTGCGCGAAGCCTACCGCAACTACCGTCAGAACAACTACCTGACCTACCTCTTTTCGTCGCGGGATTTCGCCGACGTGGCGCGTAAACTGACCGCCCTGCGCGAGATAGCCTCGGTGCGCGAACGCAAGATGCGTGACATCGAGGCCCTGACCGAACAGGTCCGTTCCGAAAAGGAGGAGTTGGACCGCCGTCACCGTTCGCTCGATTCGGTGACGCAGAAGCTCTCGGCGCAGCGCGAGAAGCTCCAGCGGGATTCGCGCAATGCGCGGGCCTCGATCCAGTCGATGACACGGCAGGAGAAGTCGGCCTTGCAGCGCAAGATCGCCCAGGAGCAGAAGCTCGACGTGGCGATCAACGAACTGCGCAAGCTGACGAAGGGCAACAAGGAGGGAGCCTCCTTTTCGTCGAAGACCACGGGACTGCGGCTTCCGGTGGTCGGGGGACGGGTGAAACGCTACCGCGAAAACATGGCCGAGGTAACGGGACCGCGCGGTGCGCAGGTGATCTCGATCTACGAAGGCAAGGTGATCGACATCAAAAGCAACCGCATAACGAACAAATACGACGTTTACGTGGCTCACGGCGAGTATCTGACCTCCTATGCCAACCTGGGGACGATCAGCGTCGAAAAGGGCCAGAAAGTGGCCAGAAACCAGGCTTTGGGAACCATCGGTTCGGCCGTTGACGTGATGACCATGGAGACGGAGTACAAACTCGTCTTCGGTATCTACCCGCCCGATCCGAACCAGAAGATGCGCGCCGAGAACTGCTTCAAGCGATAAGGCCCCATCCGCACCCGTCCGAAGGAAAACACCCGAACGGGGGGGTGAGGAGTCAAACGACTGATCGGATGGAGGCACAAGATCAAAAAAAAGTCTCAGAAAGGCCGGAAAGGGCTCGATTTTGCCGTTTCTCCCGCAATACGGGTTCTCCAGCCTCTCCAATAAAGATTCAACGAAAATGGCAGTAAAATACTATACCGATGATTGCAGCTACCGCTACCCGCAAAAACGGCTGACGGCCGAGTGGCTGCGCGAGGTGGCCCGGGCCGAAGGCTATACGCTGGGTGATGTCTGCTACATCTTCTGCTCGTCGCAGCGACTGCTGGAGATGAACCACCAGTACCTCGGTCACGACTACTTTACCGACGTCATCACGTTCGACTACAGCGACCGCAAAAAGCTGCGCGTGGTCTCGGGCGACATCTTCATCGACGTGGAGACCGTGGCGGACAACGCCCGTCAATACGGCGCCACGACACTGCAGGAGATGCGCCGCGTGGTGGTCCATGGCGTGCTGCACCTGTGCGGCCAGAACGACAAGACGCCGCGAACCAATGCACAAATGCATCGCAAGGAGGATAAATATCTGAAATTCTGGGAGAAACAATGACTCTTGATTATGATATCATCGTCATCGGAGGCGGACATGCCGGATGTGAGGCGGCCTCAGCGGCCGCCCGGCTCGGTTCGCGGACGCTGCTGCTGACGATGGACATGACGAAAATGGCCGCCATGTCGTGCAATCCGGCCGTAGGCGGAGTAGCCAAAGGCCAGATAGTCAGAGAGATAGATGCATTAGGCGGAGAAATGGGGCGCATTACCGACCGTACGGCCGTCCAGTTCCGGATGCTGAACATGTCGAAAGGGGCGGCCATGTGGAGTCCGCGCGCCCAATGCGACAAGACCCGCTTTTCGGAGGAGTGGCGCCATACGCTGGAGAATACGCCGAACCTCTATATCTGGCAGGATGCCGCCACGGAACTTCTCTTCGCAAAAGCCGATGAGGCTTCGTCAGCAGACCTTGAAGAGAAAGGACACAACACATCGGAGGCCTCCGAACCGCATGCTGCAGAGAGTCAAAAAACAGTTCGTCCGACCACCGGTCATCCGGAAGAGAACACCTTGAGATCCGATCCAGCCGCCGAAAGACTCTCCGAAACCAGCCGACTCCGGATCCGGGGAGTCCGAACCCGTATGGGGGTAGAGTTCAGCTGCCGGGCCGTAGTGCTGACGGCCGGAACGTTTCTCGACGGCATGATGCACTGCGGTGCGGCGCATGCCGAGGGGGGACGGGCCGGAGATGCCGCCTCGCACGGAATCACCGGATGTCTCGTACGGATCGGCTTCGAAACCGGCCGCATGAAGACCGGAACCCCGGCCCGGCTCGATGCCCGAACGATCCATTTCGAAGAGTTCGAGCCGCAATACGGCGACGAAAAACCTTCGAAATTCTCCTTTTCGCCCGAAACCGAACCGGTCAAGGATCAAATGCCGTGCTATCTGGTCTACACGACACCGGAAGTGCACGCCATTCTGCGCTCGGGATTCGACCGTTCGCCGCTTTTCAACGGCACGATCCACGGCATCGGGCCGCGCTATTGTCCCTCGATCGAGGATAAACTGCGCACCTTTGCCGACAAGGATCAGCACCAGCTTTTCCTCGAACCCGAAGGGCGGTCGACCAACGAATACTACCTGAACGGTTTCTCGTCGTCGCTTCCGTGGGAAGTGCAATGGGAGGCGCTGCACAAGATCCGTGGGTTCGAAGATCTGCACATCTACCGACCGGGATATGCCATCGAATACGACTATTTTCCACCCATACAGCTTGAACATTCGCTCGAAACGAAGCTCGTTTCAGGGCTCTTTTTTGCCGGACAGGTCAACGGAACGACCGGTTACGAAGAGGCCGCAGCCCAAGGTCTGATGGCCGGCATCAATGCCCATCGGAAGCTGAAAGGGGAGGAGCCTATCGTACTGAAGCGCGACGAAGCCTATATCGGAGTGCTGATCGACGACCTGGTAACGAAAGGCGTGGACGAACCTTATCGGATGTTCACCTCGCGGGCCGAGTATCGGATTCTGCTCCGACAGGACAATGCCGACATGCGGCTCACTCCACTGGGGTATAAAATCGGGTTGATTTCCGAGAAAAGATACGCGCATTTCGAACAAAAAAAATCGAATGTAGAATCGCTTGTAGCCTTTGCGCGTGAGACAAGTGTCAAGGCAGCCGAAATTTCAGACTACCTGAAATCGGTCGGATCGGAGCCTCTGACCCAAGGTCGGAAGCTGCACGACATTCTGATGCGCAACAACGTGACCTTCGAATCGCTGGAAAAGGTACTTCCGAAGCTGCATCGTTTTATCGAATCGCGCCGAATCGATGCCGAAGCAATCGAGGAGGCCGAAATTCAGATCAAGTACAAAGGGTATATCGAACGTGAAAAATTCATAGCCGAGAAGCTACGCCGGCTCGAAAACATCCGCATTCCGGGTGATTTCGACTTCTTCTCAATGAATTCACTGACTATCGAAGCCCGCCAAAAGTTGAGTCGAATCCGTCCGAAGACGATTGGACAGGCCTCACGCATCCCGGGCGTATCACCCGCCGATGTAAATGTATTACTGATCAAATTCGGCAGATAAAACACACGCCGCAAATCCAAAGGAGTGTTCCACGTGGAACACTCCTTTTATTTTACAACAAAACAAAGAAACAATAATCTTAACTGAAACATAAAAACACCCGTTAAAAACCACCTCGGTATAAACACACACAAATGAAAATGTTCCACGTGGAACATTTTTATATCTTATTTATACAAACTTAAAAAACGATTTCAAATATGGATAAATAAACACTCCATAGAGCAAAATATATGCATACAAGATAAGGCAAACACACAAAAGAGAAGATAAAAAATTCCGCATAAAACGAAACAAAAAGCAGTTTACAAATCAGATAACTAAAAAAAGTGTTCCACGTGGAACAAAACGAGAAGTAGAAAAGAAGGTAAAAAAGACTACAAGAAAGAGAAGTATAATAAAAAAGTTCCGCCCAAAAGAGCGGAACTTGGTGTTAAAAAGTTCGATAAAAATATCGAAACGAGAAGGTGATGCTTAGAGGACAATCGTGCACCAGCCGTATTTATCCTCGGCACGACCGTACTGAATATCCTGCAAAGCGTTGTAGAGTTTCATGCAAGTCTTGCCGACTTCGTTACCGTAGTTGTACGAAGCACCGGTCTGCATGTCGTAGATGTAGCCGATAGGGGAGATCACGGCAGCCGTACCGCAGGCACCACACTCCTCAAAGGTCGGAAGCTCCTCAACCGGAATATGACGCTCCTCAACTTCGAGACCCATATCCTTGGCCAGCTGGCGGAGACTCTTGTTCGTAATCGAGGGAAGAACCGACTGCGATTTCGGCGTAATATACTTGCCATCCTTAATACCGAAGAAGTTGGCGGCACCACACTCCTCGATGTACTTATGCTCGGCCGCATCCAGATACATGATATTCGAGTAGCCGAGTTCGTGACCCTTTTCGCCCGACATCAGACTGGCAGCATAGTTGCCGCCGACCTTCACGTCGCCTGTTCCACGTGGAGCAGCACGGTCCTGTTCACGGTCAATGGCAACACGGATCGGTTTGATGCCCGATTTGAAATAGGCGCCCACGGGCGAGCAGTAGACAATCAGCAGGGCATCCTTGGCGGGCTTCACACCCAGACCGGCCGTCGTTCCGAACATCACAGGACGCAGATACAGCGAAGCACCCGTCCCGTAGGGCGGAATGAAACGCTCGTTGAGCTTGACCACCTCGATGCAGGCCTTGACGATCATCTCCTCCGAAGGAACCGGTAGGCAGAGTCGCTTGGCTGACGACTGCATGCGACGGGCGTTCTCCTCGACACGGAAAAGCCGTACCTTGCCGTCGACACCCCGGAAAGCCTTCAGACCTTCGAAGAGCTCGACGCCATAATGCAGACACGAAGCCGACATGTGCATCTGGATGTACTCATCCTGTGTAACGATCATATCGCTCCACTTCCCATCGGTGTAGACATAGCGGACGTTGTAATCCGTCTTGCAATAGTCAAAACCGAGTGCACTCCAATCCGTATTTTCCATATTTTTACTGCTTTTAAGGATTTTCACTACTGAAAATAAATCGAAAAATCTCGGGCTTATCCGACAATGGCTCCATTGTTGGTCACATCGCCGGGCTGCAGCAAACGTAATTTTCCGGAGGCATCCTCAGCCATCAGAATCATTCCTTTGGAGAGAATTCCCTTCAATTCGCGCGGAGCCAGATTGACCAGCACCAACACCTGTTTGCCGACGAGCTCTTCAGGCGAGAAGTGCTCGGCAATACCCGAGACGATTTCGCGCTTGTCGATTCCCGTATCAACAGTCAGTTTCAACAATTTCTTGGTTTTTGCCACCTTTTCGGCCGCCAAAATGGTCGAAACACGGATATCCATCTTCTGGAAATCGTCGAACTGAATTGTATCTTTCTGAGGTTCAGCGTGTTGAGCAGCTTCAGCAGCCATATTGGCAGCCTTCGTGGCCTCCAGTTTGTCCAACTGACGCTGAATAACGTCATCCTCGATCTTCTCAAAGAGCAGTTCGGGTTCACCAATCTCGTGGCCGGCAGGAATCAGATCGACCGCGCCCAGACGTTCCCATCCGAACTTGTCAACGGCCAGCATCTGGAGGATCTTCGCCGACGAGAAGGGCATGAAGGGCTCGATGGCAATAGCCGTATTGGCGGTGATCTGCAGGGCTACGTAAAGAATGGTCTTCACACGCTCGGGATCGGTCTTGATCACCTTCCAGGGCTCCGTATCAGCCAGATACTTGTTACCGATGCGGGCCACGTTCATGGCATCCTTCAACGCCTCGCGGAAGCGGTAGTTCTCGATATTGGACTCAAGCGACGCCTTGACGGCAGCCACATCGGCAATCGTCTGACGGTCATAATCATTCAACTCACCACAGGCAGGCACACGGCCGTTGAAATACTTCTTGGTCAGCACCAGCGCCCGGTTGACGAAGTTGCCCAGGATGGCCACCAACTCGTTGTTGTTGCGGGCCTGGAAGTCCTTCCACGTAAAGTCGTTGTCCTTTGTCTCGGGGGCATTGGCACACAACACGTAACGCAGTACATCCTCCTTGCCGGGGAATTCGTCGAGATACTCGTGCAGCCAGACGGCCCAGTTGCGCGACGTGGAGATCTTGTCGCCCTCGAGATTGAGGAACTCGTTGGCCGGCACGTTTTCGGGCAGGATATAGCCGCCATGGGCCTTCAGCATCGACGGGAAGACAATGCAGTGGAAGACGATGTTGTCCTTGCCGATAAAGTGGACCATCTTCGTGTCTTCCGACTTCCAATATTTCTCCCAATCTGGCGTAAGTTCCTTGGTAGCAGATATATAACCGATCGGAGCATCAAACCACACGTAGAGCACCTTTCCCTCTGCCCCCTCGACCGGAACGGGAATACCCCAATCCAGGTCGCGGCTCACGGCACGGGGTTGCAGACCGCCGTCCAGCCAGCTCTTGCACTGACCGTAGACGTTCGATTTCCACTCCTTGTGACCCTCGAGGATCCACTGACGCAGGAATCCCTCATACTCGTTGAGCGGGAGATACCAGTGCCTGGTTTCACGCTTGACGGGCACCGAACCCGAGACGGCGCTGTGAGGCTCGATCAGTTCGTCGGGCGAGAGCGTCGATCCGCACTTCTCGCACTGGTCGCCATAGGCACGGTCGTAGCCGCACTTGGGGCAGATACCGACGATGTAGCGGTCGGCCAGGAAGGTCCGGGCCTCCTCGTCGTAATACTGCATCGAAGTCTTCTCGATGAACTTGCCGTCGTCGTAGAGTTTGCGGAAGAAGTCCGAAGCCGTCTTGGCATGGACGGGCGACGAAGTGCGCGAATAGATGTCGAACGACATGCCCAGACGCTCGAACGAACGCTTGATCAGCTCGTGGTAGCGATCGACGATCTGCTGGGGCGAAACGCCCTCCTTGCGGGCCTTGATGGTGATGGGCACACCGTGCTCATCGGAGCCGCAGACCGAAATGACGTCGCACCCCTTCAGACGAAGGTAGCGCGTATAGATATCCGAAGGTATGTAAACTCCCGCCAGGTGACCGATATGGACAGGGCCGTTGGCATAGGGGAGCGCCGATGTAACGAGATAACGTTTGAACTCTTTGACCATAAACAGGTAGTAGAATATTGCTAATTTCCGTCAAAAGTACGAATTTTTGAGGGAATCCGGAACGAAAAGGGGAGAATTTGTCACCCCTGCGGGGAAAAAGCCGCGAAGCCGGGAAAGAAGCGCCTGAAACGGAAGCAACAACCGGTGGAACAAGGCGGTCGAAAGCCTGCAGACAGAGCGCGATCATCTCCGGCGAAACGGAAGCCGGAAAGGATGCAACCATCGCAGATGCCGACCGCAACAGAGGTGAAAAACCGGAGAGAGAAGCAACTACCGAAGGCGGTACGAAGGACATCACGGAGAGCCCGGAAATAAGTCTCCGGCCGGAAACGGCAACAAAAAAAGAGGGCCGTCTGAAAGACAGCCCCCGAGGTAAAATCGCCCCAAATACTATTCAAACTGCAACTCGTCGAGCAGCCAGCCGGCACCGGCAAACTTGTCGACGATGAAGAGCACGTAGCGGATATCGACCGAAATCGTGCGCTGCAGTGCGGGCTCGAAGGCCACATCACCCGACATGGCCTCCCAGTTGCCGTCGAAGGCCAGACCGATCAGCGCGCCGCGGTCATTCAGGACCGGCGAGCCGGAGTTTCCGCCCGTGATGTCGCAGTCGGCCAGGAAGGCAACCGGCAGTTCGCCCTTGCGGTTGGCGTAGCGTCCGAAATCCCTGGCGGCATAGAGCTCCTTGAGCTTTTCGGGCACGTAGAACTCCTGCGGATTCTTCGGATCCTCCTTCTCCATGACACCCTTCAGCGTCGTGTAATAGTTATATTCGATACCGTCGGCCGGCGAATAGGGGAGTACACGCCCATAGGTCAGACGGATCGTGAAGTTGGCATCCGAAGCCCAGGCCTTGCCGGGATTCTGCAGCATCAGACCGGCAATGTACTTGCGATGACCCTCCTTGTAGAGCGTCTGCGGCTCCTTCAGCTCGTCCGAGAGCTTCGCAAAGAGCCCCATGACCGACTTGGAGAGTGCCACGGCCGGATCTGCGGCCACCTTCTCGGGATCATAATGGTCGATGAGGTCCATCAAGCGCTCCTCCGATGCGAAGACCGAACGGTCGTAGAGGTCGTCGACATAGGCGTCGATGTCACCGCCGAACTCTTTGTCGACAATCTCCGCGTAGAACGACGGCAGCACCTTCATGTTCTCACGTGCGATGCGGAGCATGCGCTTGGCCACCTTGCGATCGGTCGAGGGGCTGTAATCCTTGTACCAGTCAGCCAGTTCGGACTTCAGCTCGTCCGTATTACCCAGCTCTTTTTTGACCTCCATCGTACGCATGCTGCCGATAAAGTGCCGCGCCGGCGAGAGCAGCTCGACCGAAGCCAGGAAAGCCTCCGACAGATACTGACGCGCAGCTCCGATGGGCGACATTTTCTCGACGGCCAGCCGGATCTTCGACAGCGCATCGGTATATCCCTCCTCGGGCAGCGTGTTCTTCTCGGCCCAGGCCTGGAACGAAGCCTCCTGCGCCTCCTTGCGGGCCTTTACGTCGAGTTTCTCGATGCCGCGCGACATACCGATCGAATTCTTCCAGTAGTTCGACGATCGGGCGTATTTCGAGGCATACTGGATGCGGATGGCATCGCTCGAGAGCATGTCCTGCCAGAGAATGGCCTGCCGCTCGCCGCGGATGAAGATCCGCTGGGGATTCTCGACCTTGAGCAGGTTGTCGATCTCGTACGAGGTAGCGTAACGCTCCGTCGAGCCGGGGAATCCCATGATCATGGCAAAGTCGCCCTCGTCGTAACCGTCGAGCGAGACCTTGAGGAACTTCTCGGCCTTGTAGGGGACATTTTCAGGCGAATAGTCGGCCGGGCGGTTGTCCTTGCCGGCATAGACGCGGAAGATCGAGAAATCGCCCGTATGACGCGGCCACATCCAGTTGTCGGTGTCGCCGCCAAACTTGCCGATCGACGAAGGGGGCGTACCGACCAGACGCACGTCTGTATAGACCTCCATGACGAAGGCGAAGAACTGGTTTCCGCCGAAGAACGACTCGACGGCGATCTCCATGTCGGGGTTCTCCTTGCGCAGACGCTCCTTGACGGCCCGAATGTTCTCTCGCGTCAGCCGCTGGTACTCCTCCTGCGAAGCGATCGAGGGGACGTTGCCCATCACCTCGGGCGTCACGTCCGAAATCTTGCGGATGAAGCGCACCTCGAGGCCGGGAGCCGGGAGCTCCTCCTGGCGGGACATGGCCCAGAAGCCGTATTTCAGGTAGTCGTGTTCGACCGACGAAAGGCTCTGGATCGAGCTGTAACCGCAGTGGTGGTTCGTAAAGAGCAGGCCTTCGGGGGAGACGATCTCTCCCGTGCAGCCGCCGCCGAAGATCACGACGGCATCCTTCAGCGAGGAGTGGTCGATGCTGTAGATCTCCTCGGCGGAGAGCTTGCAGCCGCGCTCCTTCATCTGCTTGATGTTCATCTTCTGAAGGTAGGGCAGCAGCCACATGCCTTCATCGGCAGCGGCGGAGAGGGTCATCCCCACGGCCGCTGTGAGTAACAGGAATTTTTTCATACAATAAGGATAAAGTTTATTTTCATCATTTGACACGCTTGCACTTGGCGCTCACCGCAAGGATCTCGAGCCGCAGGATCTCGGTCCGCGCAAAGGAGCGTTCGGCATAGTGCAGGCCCGTTTCACACTCGCCGGGGGCATACTTTTCGAGCAACAGGCGAAGCGCCATCCACCGCTCCTCGACCGGGATCCCCCGTACGGCACGGGCCCGGACGACCACACTTTCGTAGGCGGTCGTGAACCTGGCGGGAACCACCTTCGTCGCCCCCACGACACAGAACGAGACCTCGGGCACACGGTCCACACATCGGAGCTTCTGCCCTTCGGGGGCACAATGCACATAGATACACCCCGCGCCGTCCCATACGTAGCTGAGCGG
This sequence comes from Alistipes megaguti, assembly GCF_944320325.1. Classification (NCBI taxonomy): domain Bacteria; kingdom Pseudomonadati; phylum Bacteroidota; class Bacteroidia; order Bacteroidales; family Rikenellaceae; genus Alistipes; species Alistipes megaguti. Next base: position 39,821 of record NZ_CALUHA010000001.1, on the reverse strand, counting down.
AATGCCATAGGCCTCCCCCTGCTCGGCCACCATCGAGAGCACCCCGTATTCGCCCCGCCGCAAGAGTTCGCGGGCCGACTCTTCGTCAAGCAGGCGGTCGCGGCGGCGCACCTCCGCATTGTCAAACCGGAAGTGTCCCGTCTCCGGCTCCTCCGTCGGCCTCCCCTGCGGCACCGCATCCGTCTTCAACCCTTCGGTCTCCAATCCTTCCATCTTCAGCCCTTCCGTCTTCACCCCATTACCGGTGTGTTCCACGCCAACTCCCCCCCCTTGTCGGCCCCCCGGGTCTTCCTTACCGGATGGCAATCATGTTGCGGATCGAACGCTCGGCGGCACGGCGCACCTGCTCGTCGAGGAGGATTTCGGGCGACTCCTTTTCGAGAGCCGAACAGATGTTTTCGAGCGTCACCATCTTCATGTACTTGCAGTTGTTGCAGCCGCATGCCTCGTCGTCGGGCGGCGCCGGGATAAAGAGCTTGTCGGGATAGCGCTTGTGCATCTCGGCCAGGATGCCGGCCTCGGTAACGACGATGAACGCGCGGGCGTCGCTGCGTCCGCAGTAGTCGAGAATCCCGGCCGTCGAACCCACGTAGTCGGCCACCTGCACGATATAGTCGCGGCATTCGGGGTGGACGACCACCTTTGCCTCGGGATGTTCCCGCTTGAGCTGCAGGAGTTTTTCGAGCGAAAACTCCTCGTGGACATGGCAGGCGCCGTTCCAGAGCACCATGTTCTTCCGCCCGGTCAGCTTCTGAATATAGGAGCCCAGGTTGCGGTCCGGGGCGAAGATCAGCGGCTGGTCGTCGGGCAGCGACTGAACGACCTTCAGGGCGTTGGACGACGTGCAGCAGATATCCGTCAGGGCCTTGACCTCGACCGTTGTATTGACATACGAGACCACCTTGTATCCGGGATAGCGGGCCTTGAAGGCGGCAAACTCCCGTGCGTCGCACGATTCGGCCAGCGAGCAGCCCGCCTCGGGGCAGGGGATGAGCACCTTCTTTTCCGGGCAGAGTACCTTGGCCGTTTCGGCCATGAAGTGGACGCCGGCGAAGAGGATGATCTGCGCATCGACCTTCTGTGCCTGGATCGAGAGGGCCAGCGAATCCCCCAGGAAGTCGGCTACGGCCTGCACTTCGGGTGTCGTATAGTAATGCGCCAGGATCACGGCATTCTTCTCGCGTTTGAGCGCCTCGATGCGGCGGGAGAGTTCGGCGGAGTTTTCGACGTTCATTTTCTTTTTTATTCCTTTAATAAATTTTAATAAATAAGAAAGAAGAAGAAATATAATAGCTGTTGATACTGTTTACAACTTCCACTGTTAGTTCTCTATCAACATTTTCTCGGTTTTCTTTTCTTTATTTTTCTTCTTTGTTATTTGAAATACAAGAAAATAGAAAATTATTCAACAATTGTTGACAACGGTTTTCGACATTTCGACAGCCTGAAACTTTCAACATCCGCTTCCCGTTTCGTGAGGATTTCGCGGCGGACAACTTTTTATAAAAATTTTTGGTTTCGGGGATTTCTTGTATATACCCTGCCTGATTTTCGAAAAGCAAATTTTCAGGCCCCGACTTTTCCTTTTTTATCATCCGTTGTTGAACCGGTTGTCGACACTTTGTCAACCGTTTTTCATCACTTTGCTGACAATCTTCTCCGCAATCGAGCGGTAGCGCTCCTCCACTTCGGGATGCGTCGCCGTAGCCGGACGCCCCTCCTCTGCACCCTCCATAATCGATTGAACGATCGGTATTTCACCCAGGAAATCCACTCCGCTCTTCTCGGCATAGGCCCGGGCTCCGCCCCGTCCGAAGAGGTAGTAGCGGTTCTGCGGCAGTTCGGCCGGCGTAAACCACGCCATGTTTTCGATGATGCCCGCCACCGGGATGTTGACATTCTCGTTGCGGAACATCTCCACGCCGCGCACCACGTCGGCCACGGCCACCTGCTGCGGCGTGGAGACGATCACCGCGGCGTCGATCTTCAGTTCGCCGATGATCGACAGATGCACGTCGCCCGTTCCGGGAGGCAGATCCGCCAGCAGGAAGTCCAGCGTCCCCCACCGCGTCTGGTGAATCATCTGCTTGAGGGCGCTCACGGCCATGGCACCGCGCCACAGCAGCGCATCGGTCGGCTTGATGAAGAAGCCGATCGACATGAGCTTGATGTCCATCGATTCGGCCGGGACGATGTGTTCGGCGCCGTTCTCCTCGACGGCTTCGGGCAGGTAGCCCTCCACGCCGAACATCTTGGGCTGCGAGGGTCCGTAGATGTCGGCATCGAGCACTCCGACGCGGAATCCCATGTTGCGCAGGGCGATGGCCAGGTTGGCCGTGACGGTCGACTTCCCTACCCCACCCTTTCCCGAGGCCACGGCAATGACCTTGGCGATGCCGCCCGTGGTGGTCGAGAGTTTGGGTTCGGGACGCGGTGCGGCGCCGCCCTCCTTGATGACGACGAGCACTTCGGCGCCGGGGAACGCCTCACGCAGCAGCGTTTCGGCCTGGTTTTTGATCTTCACGGCAAAGGGATCGCGCGGCTTGGCGAAGCGCAGCACGACGGTCACCTTGTCCTCGGCCGTAGCCAGGTGTTCGATGAATCCGCTCGAGACGATATCCTTTCCGGTTTCGGGATGGACGATCGAGGCGAGCAGTTGCCTTATTTTTTCCTCCATGGTTGCGAAAAGTTACTTTTTCGCAAAGATAACGTATATTTTCAGTATTAAATATAGGGTGTGGATTTATTTTATCGAAAAACGATAAATTTTATTTGTTTTTCGTAAAAGATCCTTATCTTTGCAAGGGAAGCATATCCGATCGCTGGGCCGTTGCCGGGTCGGTCGGATCTCGATACGGGAAACTCGAACGAAAAATAATCGCAACATGAATTTCTGGAAAACCTTTTTGGCCGGCGTGCTTGCCGTGGTGGCGGGTACGATTCTGGTCTTTTTGTTTTGGATTTTTCTGCTGCTCGGGATCGCCGGGTCGATGGAGAAGAGCGTGACGGTCGCCCCCGGGTCGATTCTGAAGATCGACTTTTCGGAGTTGTTGACCGATGCTCCGTCGAACGATCCGCTGGCGGGCATCGACGTGCTGACGCTTCAGAATACGCCGCAACTTGCATTGTTCAAGGCTTTGCGGGCGCTTGAAGCCGCGGCGGCCGACGACCGCATCCGGGGCATCTACCTGCGGATGAACGGCACGGGCGGAATTGCCGGAACGGCCCTGCTCGAGGAGCTGCGCACGGCCCTCGGGGAGTTCCGCCAGAGCGGCAAGTTCATCGTGGCCTACAACGAGACCTATTCGCAGGGACAGTACTACCTGGCTTCGGTGGCCGACCGCATCTATCTGCAGCCGCAGGGGGGCATCGACTGGACGGGACTGGCTTCGAATGTCACCTTCTACAAGGGGCTTCTGGACAAACTCGATCTGAAGGTCGAGGTCTTTCGTCCGACGGCCTGCCGTTACAAGAGCGCCGTCGAACCCTTTCTCCTCGAGCGTATGTCGCCGGCCAACCGCGAACAGATGCAGGAGCTCATCAATTCGATGTGGCGGACCATCTCGGGCGATGTCTGCGCGGCACGCGGAATCGACTCCGTGGAGATGCGCCGTCTGACCGACAACCTGGAGGTTTCGCTGGGCGACGAGGCGCTGAAGGCGGGATTTGTCGACGGGCTCCTCTACGAGGACCAGATGAACGACGTCTTTGCCGAACTGGGCGTTGAGGCCGACGGGGATGACTACCGCTTCGTGACGCTGGGACAGTATGCGGCCCAGGTGGGCGCCGATCTGAAGAATATCTCGGCCGATCAGGTGGCGATCGTCTATGCCGACGGACAGATCGTCGACGGCGAGGGGTACGGCCGTGCGGTCTACGGCAATACGCTGGCCGCGACGCTGGCCGACGTGCGTCGCAACGACCGGATTAAGGCCGTCGTGCTGCGGGTCAACTCCCCTGGAGGCAGCGCACTGGCTTCGGATGTCATCTGGCGTGAAATGGAGTTGCTGCGGGAGGAGAAACCCGTGATCGTTTCGATGGGCTCCTATGCGGCCAGCGGCGGATACTACATTTCGTGTCCGGCCGATGCAATTGTGGCCAACCGGCTGACGCTGACCGGCTCGATCGGAGTCTACGGCATGGTGCTCGATTCGCGGGAGGCGCTGAAGAACAAACTGGGCATCACGGTCGACGGCGTGCAGAGCAACACCTCGTCGGATTTCATGGGCCGTGGACCGCTGACTTCGGTCCAGCGGGCGATGTTGATGCGAGGCGTGGACCAGGTCTACGAGACCTTCACGCAGGATGTCTCCGAGGGGCGCAATCTGCCGTTGGAACGGGTGCTGGAGATTGCCGGCGGCCGGGTGTGGTCGGGTGAGGATGCCCTTGGCATCGGACTGATCGACGGCTGCGGAGGTTTGAAGACGGCCCTTGCCGTTGCCGTGGAGAAGGCCGGATTAGGGGACAATTACCGGGTGGTGGAGGTTCTCGACCAGCCGACGGGTTTGTCGGCCATCCTTTCGTCGCTGAACGCCAGTCTGCGGATGGCCTTCACGCGTTCGGAGCTGGGCGAGATGATGAAGGAGTACGGCGAGGTTCGCGAGGCGCTGAGCCAGCAGGGAGTGGTGATGTACTCCCCCATCCGGGTCGATATGCAGTAACGGCCTGTCGACAGGATCCATCTACAGAGAGGGTGTCCCTACACGGGACACCCTCTCTTTTTTCCTAAAAAAGGGTAATATTTGAAATTAAACATAAAAAAAAGAGGAAGATGTCAAAAAAGTATTGTATATTGTAACAACATATCATTTTTTACTTATGGAAAAACAGTACGAGGATGCAATATATGAGATTACTCCCCTATCGGAGAAGGACTGTTTTTATATCATCGAACGATATAAATCGGAGTGTACGTTTCCGTTGCATTCTCATGCGGAGTACGAACTCAATTTTGTGGAAAATGGATGTGGAATTCAGCGGATTGTAGGAGATTCGATCGAAGAGATAGGGGATTATGATCTGACGTTGATAGCCGGCCGGGAGTTGAAACATGCTTGGAAGCAGCATAAATGTACGTCGAAAAAGATTCGGGAAATCACCATTCAGTTCTCGTCAGATCTTTTTTTTGGAAGTTTGTTGACCAAAAATCAATTCAATTCCATTCGTCACATGCTTGAGAAAGCACGTGTGGGGTGTTCCTTTTCCATGAATGCCATCATGAAGGTCTATTCGATGCTTGACAAGTTGGCCTCGGAACAGGGATTCTATGCGGTGCTTAAGTTTCTATCCATTTTGTACGAGTTGTCTCTTTGTGAATCCCGCTCGTTGTCCAGCAGTTCGTTCGCCTGTGTAAGTGATTCGGCTGACAGCCGGCGAGTGCAGAAAATCTATGCATATATCAATCGTAATTATGCAAAAGAGATTCGCCTGAATCAGTTGGCGGAATTTGTAGGTATGAGCCCGACGGCCTTCAGCCGTTTTTTCAGTCAGCGAACGGGAAAAAGTCTTTCGGATTATCTGATTGAAATTCGTCTTGGTCATGCTGTTCGGATGTTGGTCAATACGACGCAGTCCGTTTCCGAGATCTGTTTTGAGTGCGGATTCAACAACATATCCAATTTCAATCGCATATTCAAACGCAAAAAAGGGTGTTCTCCCAAGGAATTCCGGAATAATTATCAGCGAATCAAGAAGATCATCTGATATTGGAGCAGCCTTGTTTTCCGCGAAAAGGAGAAATAACTCCAGTCGTGGATTGAGTGTCTTTCTGTTTTCAGATGTAGGAACAAGGGATTGGTCTTGTCGCATAAGTATAATTCTTTGCTATAAAAGTATCAGTATGTAATTTATTGATACACTATATTTGCTGTTGAATTCAGACAAAACCGCACTCAATGCGGAAAAGACTGCAAGACCTAAACTAAAATCTTTGTTATGAACCTAAAACGGATTGCGACGACGGCGCTGATATTGTGCCTTACGTCGGTTCTGCATTTGTCGGCTCAGACGCACAATGTGTCTGGAACGGTCAAATGGTCAGATGTTGGGAATCCCCTTCCTGGAGTATCGGTGGTTATCCGGAACACAAACAAAGGAACGACGACCGACTATCAGGGACGCTATTCGTTAGTGGCCATGAAGGGTGATACGCTGGATTTTCGATTCATCGGAATGAAGCCGATGATGAAGATCGTTGGCAATGCCACAAAAATCAATGTCGAGATGGATTCAGCATCGGAAGATATTGATGAAGTGGTAGTTGTAGGCTACTCACTGATGAAGAAGAGTGATCTTACGGGTAGTGTTCAGAATGTGACATCGGATGAACTGATGAAGAGTCGTCCTGCCAGTCTCGAACAGGGCCTGCAAGGTCGGATCGCCGGAGTCAATGTCGTCCGCAACGATGGAGCACCGGGTGGTGGCATCAGTGTTCAGATTCGGGGATCGAACTCCTTTATGGGCAGTACGGAACCACTCTACGTGATTGATGGTGTTCCCTTTACAGCATCCAATGACGAGGAATCGATGACTTTTGACGAAAACGAGGTTGCCAGTCGCAATGTATTGTCGTTTCTCGATCCGGAGAATATAGAATCCGTCGAAATTCTCAAAGATGCATCAGCTGTTGCCTTGTACGGATCGCGGGGATCGAACGGTGTGGTGATGATCACTACGAAAACCGGGCGAAAGGGTTCTAACCGTTTGACATTTAATGCTACATTGAGTATCAGCCAGGTATCCAACAAACTCAGGATGCTGACGGGTGCCGAGTATGCCGAATATCGCAATCAGGCCTATATCAATACGCAATATATCAATACAGGGAGTTTTAATCCACAGGGACTGCCCCATTTGGGAGACGTGGGTCCCCAGGGGACCTATGTGAAAGGTCCGAAGGATTATGAGAATGATCCCTATTACTGGCAGGATGCCATCTTCCGCACGGCTATTTCCCAGAATTATTCATTGAATTATTCCGGAGCTACGAATAACGGCGATTATTCGATTGGATTGTCGTATCTCGATCAAACGGGAACGGTGATCAATTCGGGCTATGACCGTCTGAATGTGAATCTGAAATTGAATCAGAATATCAAGTCGTGGTTGAAGATCGGAACTTCGACCAATTTTTCCATGGCTAATTCGGACATGATCAAGACTGCTACAAGTAATCAGAATAATGGAGATGAGGGTGTGATTCGTTCGGCTCTTTATTATCCGCCCTTGTACAAGATCGAAGAGCAACCCGGATATGAGGAGTATCAACTCGTATCGAATCCGCTGGATTATACGGCAGCCTTGAATAAAAATCGGAATTATACTATCTATAGTTCCAACTATGCAAATGCAACGTTGATGAAAGGGTTGATTTTCAGAACTGTATTCTCCTATAAGGCTTCCATCAACTTTAATAACCGATATTTTCCCAAGAATCTTTACGAAGGACGTTCGGTCGGAGGAAAATCGTTGGCCGGAGACATTCAGAGTCAGAGATATCTGTGGGATAATTTTCTGATGTTCAACCGTACGTTCAAGAACGTGCACAATGTCAGTGCGACTTTGGGAGTGAGTTGGGAGGATTACAGCTACTATAGTAAACAGGTCACCACACAGGGATTCGGCTACGATGGCAACAATGGTTGGATTCTGGACGAGGGAACGGCTCCTCAAACCCCTCAATCCGTCAAGCAGGATGCGACGCTGTTTTCCGTAATTGCACGTGCTGCGTATACGTATGCGAATAAATATTATGTGACGGCGACTTTCCGTCGTGACGAATCGAGCAAATTTGCCAAGAACAACAAGGCTGCATATTTCCCTTCTATCGGAGTAGCCTGGACGATAAGTCGCGAAAAGTTTCTCAAGGAAAGTTCGGCTGTTACGAATTTGAAATTGCGTTACAGCTACGGAACATCGGGTAATGCGGGTATTGGTCCCTATGGATCCTTGCTTTTGTTCGGAAGTGCGAACTATCCGTTTGGCTCGGGCGTTTCGTCCGGCTATGCCATCGAAGGGACCAATCCCGGAAACCCGGATCTGAAATGGGAGACGACCTATCAGCATGACCTGGGTCTTGAATTGAGCTTGTTCAATGTTTTGGATTTGGAGGTTGACTTCTACGATAAGACAACCAAGGATCTGATCCAGAATAAGGATCTGAGTCCGAGCAGCGGAATGAAGAGTGTTTTGATGAACATCGGGGAGGTGAACAACCGGGGTGTCGAGATCACGGCGAATGCGCGCGTATTGAACCGGAACGACTTCCATCTCAATATTGGAGGCAATATCTCTTTTAACCGGAATGAAGTGACGGATTTGAACGGGCTTCGGATTTTCCCCAACAATCTGTGGAATGATTTGCGCCCCTATATTCTGGAGGAGGGCCATCCGATCGGACAACTTTACGGTTATGTGGAGGAGGGCATCTGGAATACGCGTGAAGAGGTGATCCAGAGCAAACAGTTCCAGACGCAATATCCGGGTTATTCGGTCGAGGATAACGACGAAGGAACCGAGTTGATCATCAAGCAGAAATGGTTGGGAGAGGTTCGAATTCACGATAAAAACGGAGACGGTGAGATCAATGATGCCGATCAGGATTATATAGGCGACGTAAATCCGAAATTCATTTATGCGTTCAATGTTGATTTTTCGTATAAGAATTTCGATCTGTCGGTGTTGTTCAACGGGGTCAGCGGAAACGATATCATCAATATGCCGAGTCTGCGCAACTACAATTTGGGACAAACCCGCAATATTCCGAAGAGCATATTGGACGATGCATGGGTTCCTGGCGGGAGCGGTAATAGCCCGAAGATCTACACCACGACCAGTCGCGATCTCTATTTCAGCCGCAGATATATCGAGGATGGATCGTATCTGAAGCTGCGTAACGTATCATTGGGCTATACATTCAAAAAACCGATCAAAGGCATTGGATCGCTGCGATTGTACGTATCGTTGAATAATCTTTGGACCATTACGGATTATTCGGGTTACGATCCCGAGGTCAATGCATTCGGAACCAATCCCTCCCGTCGGGGTGTGGATGCAGGAGGATATCCCCAGTCCAAGGAGTATCTGTTCGGAATTAACTTAACGCTCTAAATGAAACGAATAATGAAAAAGATATTGCCAATATTTTTGGGATTGACGTTGATCTTCTCATCCTGCGACATGGAGGAGAAGCCCTATACCATCAACGATTCGATGACGGAGACCGAAGAGGGGGCGGCTTTGGCCGTGACGGCCATGTACAACACCTTCTGGAGTTCGTCCCTGATGAAGAAATCCTACATGGAATGTATCGATATGGATCACGATCATTCGGCAGCTCCTTCGTGGGTGATGTCGGGAGCCGGGGAGGGAAACATGACGACACACTGGTCTTATAATACGTCATCCGATCCTTTTTTCGCCTTTTATTCGTTAATCAACCGGGCTAATTACGTGATTGAAAAGATTGCCGTGTCGCCTATTGACGAAACCTTGCGTAATCAGTATCTGGGAGAGGCCTATTTTCTGCGGGCATTTGCCTATTTTCATCTGGTCCGCATGTACGGTCCCGTTCCTTTGCGGGTTAAATATGATGAACTCGGTGATATGAAGCGTTCGTCGGTGCAGGAGGTTTACAAACGGATTACGGATGATCTGGAGGATGCTTGTACGTTAATGAGCGAGTGGGGAACCTCTTCGGGTGATTGGGGTCATGCCAACAAAACGGCGGCAAAGATTCTTTTGGCCCGGGTATATGCTACGATGGGATCTGCGGCTTTGGCGGGCAGTGTCGAGATGAAGGTGGATATCAAGGGCTCATTGCAGAATTTCAACACGGCGAAGGTAGCCGGCTTCGAGGGGGTTGACGCGAAGAAGTGTTATGAAAAAGTGGTTGAGATATGCGATGAGGTGATTGCCCGCAAAGGCATTGATTTCGATTACATGCCGGCATTCAATAAAATCTGGGGGGCGCCCAATTTCCGTAACAAGGAGTTTGTGTGGGGAGTTGCAGGAAATTCTCTGCGCGACTATACGACTGAGCATCTCGGGTATTATTACACGGCACCTACTTATTATGGACGAGGCTGGGCCGGGATTACCGAACATGCCTATGGCCTTTATACGGGGAATGACGAGCGGGGCGAGCACGGAATCTTCCACTATGTAAAACAGACCTGGAACAATACGTCCAACTATGTCCGAATGCCGGATGATCCCGAGAAATATCCGACGGGCCCCGATGGCAAACCGGCACGCAGCGTCTCGAACTATTACTACACCTATTTCATTACCAAATGGTATACGGGAGATGGTACGGTTGACAATCCGATTCCGAATACGACGGATCCGGGCTATGCTCTCAAGGAACAGGATGTGATTCTGATTCGTTTCATTGAATTGTATCTGCTTCGGGCCGAGGCGTACAATGAACTCGATTTTCCGGACAAGGCATTGGCGGATGTGGATGTCGTGCGGGCTCGGGCGAAGGCGGATCTGTTGTCGGGGACAACTTCCGACAAAACGGAGATCCGCAGTCTCATTCTTCAGGAACGGGCCATGGAATTCATGCAGGAGTTCAACCGGAAGTTTGATTTGTTACGTTGGGGGCTCTATCTCGATGTTATGAATGCGACCCAATCGGTGCGAATCCAGGGAACGGGTTTGTCGATTTCCAAGGTTCGCCAGCCACGGAGTATTTTGTATGCCGTACCTCTGAACGAGATCAACAACAATCGGTTGTTTGGTCCGAATAACAGCGGTTACTAACCACAACAAAAAAATCGGAACTCATGAAAGCGATCTATTATTATATGTTTGTCGTCTTATTGGCGGCAACAGGATGTGCCGATGAAAATTTCGGTTACGGAGACAAGGGTGTCCCCAAAGTCGAGTATGCGATCGATCCGGTGGAGATGGTCCGTCTGGATGAGGTGATCGTTGGGCAGACCGTACAGTTTGTCGGGGATAATTTCTCCTCGGTGAACAAGATCTCGATCAACGATGTTGAGGTTGCTATTGGAACGACCACACGCCTAACCCATTCGTTGTATCTTACCATCCCGCGATTGACGCGCAGCAATAGTTATGTCATGAAACTTGAAAATGATTTCGGAACAACGGAATACTCCTTGTCTATCGGATTCCCGCCATTCGAAATCAAGGGTATTTTCAATGAATGGACTCCTCCCGGACAAGAGATTGAGTTGTTGGGTGAGAGTATGGATCTTTATGCCAAGGTCGGGGTTTCTAAGCTGATGTTCGGTGACAAGGCGGCGCTTGTGACCGCCGTCTCGGAAACCAGTGTGACGGCAATCGTGCCGGAAGGGGTTGGTAACAAGACAATCATCACGTTCTATGCGGATGATGCCTCGGAAGGAGTCAGATGTCCGGTGCGTTACAGGGATGACACCTTTATCATAGAGAATTTTGAAAATACGGGTACGACTCGTTATCCGGACTGGGTTGTTCCAAACGACAGTTATCCGGCTCCGCTTGATCCGGCTCCTACCGAAGGTAATCAGTATGCCCGGATTGTAACCGAGGTTGGCAAGACCGGTCTGGTCAATATGGTAGGTAATTACAATCTGGTCATTCCTGAATCCTATTTTACGACCGATGCCGACAATTATGAGTTGAAGTTCGAGTTGTGCACGCTCAAACCGATTGCCTATCGGTTGGCCATAGCCTTGAATCAGAGTACGAACTGGTATGCCTTCGGGCCTTCGTCGTTCACGACGGATCCGGCAAAGATGATCTCTACCGACGGCAAGTGGCAGACGTTTACCATTCCGATGGATACTTGGAAGAATAAGGGTGGAACGAAAAACATGCGTATCTGGGTGGGAAGCCATCCGTCAAACAATGCATATGACTTCTGCATTGACAATGTTCGGCTTCAGCCGATAAATTGGGAGTAGCAAGATGAGATTTGCAAAAATTGTTGTTTGGGTGATTCTTCTGTGTCCGCTTTTTTTGCGGGCACAGGACTCCACCTACTTTCGGGCCAATGAGTGGCGCGAACAGCTGGAAGCATATTATGAGGAGGATCAGCGGAATTTTCCCGAACCAGGATCTATCCTTTTTGTGGGGAGTTCGTCGATCCGCATGTGGCAGGATCTCGGGAGTTATTTTCCCGAACATCGAATTCTGCCCCGTGGATTTGGCGGGGCCTGGATCAGCGATGTGCTTTACCACATGCAGCGGCTGGTGATCGCCTACGATCCTGCACAGATTGTCCTTTATGCCGGGGAGAATGATTTGGCCAATGGTGTTGCACCGGAAGCCGTTGTTGAAGATGTGCGGTGTTTTGTCCGTCTTGCTGAGATTTTTCTTCCGGAGGTTCCGATTGTCGTGTTGTCGGTCAAACCGTCGCCCTTCAGCCGTCGCATTCTGGATAGACAGCGGAAAACGAACAGGATGCTGGAAGAATTGTGTCGTAGTCGGAAAAATCTGACCTATGTGGATGTGGCATCCCTGATGTTTGATGCACAGGGGCGTTTTCAGACCGGACTGTACCGGGCCGACGGATTGCATGTGACACCGGAGGCTTATCGATTGTGGGCTGAAAGGATCGAACCCTGTTTGATAGATAATAAATGGAAGAAAGAATGAAAAAATCGATTTTGATTCCACTTTTTGTTTTGTGGATCGGTATTGTAACAGGGCAGCCGGCACGGCAACCGGTCGAGGTGCGGGTTGTTCCTGAGCATGCCGACTGGTGTGTGGCGCGGGGAGAGAGAATCCGGTTCAGCGTATCGGTCTGGAAAGACGGACATTATTTGTCGGATGTGCCCCTTGAATATGAATGTGGCCCTGAAAAAATGTCAGCTATGCGACGGGATCGTCTTGTCTATAAGGGGGGTGAATTGTCCGTAGATGCCGGATCTTCGGAGATCCCCGGTTTTGTCTCTTGCCGGGTGGAGGTTGAATTCGACGGCAAGAAGTATTCCGATATTGCCAAGGTCGGAGTGGATCCACAGGCAATCGAGGCTGTTGCAGAGATGCCCGATGATTTTGATCAGTTCTGGGATCGGGAGATCGCTGCATTGGCTGCAGTTCCGCTGGATGCCCGGATGACGCTGATGCCGGAACGTTGTACGGGACGGTCGAATGTCTATCATGTCAGTTTTCAGAACGATCGTCCGGGGTCACGCATCTATGGCATTTTGTCCGTTCCGAAGGCTCCGGGACATTATCCGGCCATTCTAAACGTTCCCGGTGCTGGAGTACGTCCCTACCAGGGGGATACATATCTTTCTGACGAAGGTTTTATATCTCTGACGATTGGCATACACGGTATTCCGGTTAATCTGGATGCGGAGGTTTATGAATCGTTGAGCAATGGAGCTTTGGACCATTATTGGGTGCAGGGATTGGACAGTCGGGAGGATTTTTACTATCGCCGGGTCTATCTTGGATTGGTGCGGTCGATCGATTTCATCTATTCGCTGCCTCAGTTTGACGGTTGTTTCGTGGCGGTGAGCGGAGGCAGTCAGGGGGGAGCCTTGTCGATTGTTGCGGCTGCTCTGGATAAACGGGTTAGCTGTTACACTGCGTTCTATCCGGCCTTGTGCGATCTGACCGGATATTTGAACGGACGTGCTGCCGGCTGGCCTGCCATGTTCAGGTATGAAAAGGACAAAGACCGTGAAACCATCGAACGGAAAGCTGCCGTAAGTGCCTATTATGACGTGGTTAATTTTGCCCGAAAAGTCAATGTTCCCGGATTCTTTTCCTGGGGTTACAAGGACGAAGTATGTCCGCCCACATCGATGTATGCAGCCTATAATGCGGTGAAGGCGCCCAAAAAGTTGGCCGTATATCCGGATACGGGACATTGGAATTATCCCGAGCAATGGGTCAAGAAACAGCATTTTATCAAATCGATGATACCAAACCAACAATAGAAAGTTCATGACAACAAGAAATTGGCAGATCGTGAGACGGTTTGTATTTGTTGTGGCATTTGTCGTATGGATGTGTGCCGCAAATGCCGCAGGAGGCAAAAATCCGCGGGAAAAGATGTGGCTGCCCGAGATCGAACAGTTTGTCCGGCAGGATAGCATATCCTTTCCGGGAGAGGGAAAGATCCTGTTTGTCGGGAGCTCCTCGATACGGACCTGGAAAAATATTGAAGACTATTTTCCGGGTTATGATATTGTCCGACGAGGTGTTGGCGGGAGCCATCTTGAGGATATCATCTATTTTGCCGATCGGATTGTCTTTCCCTATAAACCGCGTCAGATCGTCCTTTATGAAGGCGACAACGATCTGAAGGACGGATTTACCCCCGAGCGTTTTCTGGATGACGTGAAGACATTCGTGCGGCTTGTGGAGCTGCATAGTCCGGGTACGGAAATTCTGCTTTTGTCGGTTAAACCGTCGCCTTCGCGACATCGTTTCCTTGAAAAATATCTGAAAACCAATGAACTGATGAGAACGTATGCGGCTGGAAAACAGCATGTGACTTATGTGGATATTACCGCTCCGTTGATGGATAAACGGGGATATCGGCCGGATATGTTTCGGGGAGACAGTCTGCATGTCACGGCGAAGGCATTTCGGGCATGGGCCGAAATCATCACGCCATATCTGAAACCCAGATCGGTTTCGATGGCAAAGCTTGTGACGCCGGGCAGTACTTCGCAGACTGAGGCATTGTATGCAAATCTGAACCGCATGCTTGGAAAAAACACGATGTTCGGCCACCAGGATGATACGGCTTACGGGGTTGGATGGGAAGAGAAGCCTGGAGGCAGTGATGTTCGTTCGGTATGTGGCGACTATCCAGCCGTCTATGGATGGGAGTTGGGCGGTATTGAGCACAATCACTCCCGCAATCTGGACAAGGTGGATTTCTCTTTGATGAGACGTTTGATCGTCGAGGCTTATGTTCGGGGCGGAGTCAATACGATCAGTTGGCATGCGGATAATCTTGTTACGGGAGGAGATGCCTGGGATCTGAAAGGAGGCAATGTGGTGGCAACCCTGTTGCCTGGAGGGGAACACCATGCAGAGTTTCTTTTGTGGCTTGATCGTGTGGCTGAATTTCTCGCGTCGTTGAAAGGACCCGCCGGAGAACCGGTTCCGGTTCTTTTCCGTCCTTTGCACGAACACACGGGCAGTTGGTTCTGGTGGGGGCACAAATTCTGTTCGTCGGACGAATACATTGCCTTGTGGCGTCTGGTTGTCGATTATCTGCGTAATGAAAAGGGTTTGAAGCATTTGATCTATTGCTATTCGCCCGATCGGATCAAAAGTCCGGAGGAGTATCTTGAACGTTACCCGGGCGATGATTATGTTGATCTTTTGGGGCTTGATCTCTACCATTTCAAGGGGGAGTCTGGGCTTTCGAACTATCGTGAATGCGCAGAACGTTCGTTGGAAGTTCTTCGGGAAGTGTCGCGCCGCAAGGGTAGTAAGCCGTATGCCTTTACGGAGACTGGATTGGAGTCGATCACCATGGACAACTGGTTTACCGGAGTTCTTTATCCGTTGATCGAACAGTACCGGCCGGTCTATGTCCTTGTATGGAGGAATTCCAGTCGGATTCCGAATCATTTTTACGCGCCCTACCCGGGGCATGCATCCGCGGGAGATTTTGTCAAGTTCAAAAACGAGCCATTGATTCTTTTTAACGGAGATTTGCAAACCCTATACGAATAAAAGATATGGACAATTATCAAAAACAAATAGAGGATCTGTATCGCAGACACGAGGCGTTGTTGAGCACGGTCAATACTCCGTGGGGGGAAGATAATGGCATTTTTCGCCGTTATCGGAATCCGGTGTTGACCGCAGCTCATATTCCGTTGACTTGGCGTTATGATTTTTCCCGACAGCGGAATCCTTTCCTTCAGGAACGGATCGGTGTGAATTCCGTACTCAACTCGGGAGCCATCCTTTTCGAAGGTCGTTATACGTTGGTTGCTCGGGTCGAAGGTGTGGATCGCAAGTCATATTTTGCCGTGGCTCAGAGTGATAACGGAGTCGATAATTTTCGTTTTTGGGATCGCCCTGTTCTGCTTGACGAATCGGAGGAGGAGGCAGTCAATGTTTACGACATGCGTTTGACGGCGCATGAAGATGGTTGGATATATGGTGTGTTCTGCGTCGAACGCAAGGATCCGGATGCCGAACCGGGGGATCTCTCCTCGGCGATCGCTTCGGCTGGTATTGCCCGAACACACGATTTGATCCATTGGGAGCGTCTTCCTGATCTGCGTTGCAAGAGTCAGCAGCGTAATGTTGTTCTTCATCCCGAATTTGTCGATGGAAAATATGCGTTGTACACGAGACCGCAGAATGGGTTCATCGAGACGGGGCAGGGAGGAATTGGCTGGGCATTGGTCGATGACATCACTCATGCCGAGATCGGCGAGGAGCGGATCATCAATTACCGGCACTATCATACGATCAAGGAGTTGAAAAACGGGGAAGGACCTCAACCCATCAAGACATCGAAAGGTTGGCTGCATCTTGCACACGGGGTGCGCGGTTGCGCGTCGGGACTTCGTTATGTGCTTTATCTCTATCTGACCGATCTTGCCCGGCCTTGGGAGTTGACGGCCGAGCCGGCAGGATATTTTATGGCTCCTGAAGGAGAAGAACGGATCGGAGATGTATCAAATGTGTTGTTTTCAAATGGATGGATTGAGGCTCCGGACGGTACGGTTTACATTTACTATGCATCGAGTGATACCCGTATGCATGTAGCCGTATCGAGTGTTGATCGCCTGTTGGACTATTGTCTGCATAGTCCGGCCGACGGATTCAGGACGGGTCTTTCGGTCAAGGCCGTCAACGAGTTGATCGATTTGAATGCGGCCTGCGGTTATTCGAGGTAGAGGCTGAGGAAAGCATTTGAAAGATGATAAAATTACGAGAGAAAATAGCCTATGGATTCGGGGACATGTCATCGTCCATGTTCTGGAAAATCATAGGTATGTATATGCTGTTCTTTTATACGGATGTATTCGGATTGTCTCCGGTTGCCGTAGGGACGATGTTCCTGTTGACGCGGATCTGGGATACGGTCAACGATCCGATCATGGGGATGATTGCGGATCGGACCCATACGCGCTGGGGCCATTTCCGGCCTTATCTGCTTTGGGGAGCGTTTCCGTTCGCGGCAATCGGGATTCTGGCCTTCACTACGCCAGATCTTGCTCCGGGATGGCGACTGGTCTATGCATATGTCACCTATACGTTACTCATGATGATCTATACGATGGTGAATGTTCCGTATGCATCCATGTTGGGAGTTATGTCGTCTGATCCGGGAGAGCGCAACATTCTCTCTTCCTATCGGATGTTCTTTGCTTATCTGGTAAGTTTCATTGCGATAGGTCTGGCCGAACCGTTGGTCAATTTCTTTTCCGATTGTGGCGGAGTCCGTTCGTCGGCGCGGGGATGGCAGTATATGATGGTTGTGATCGGAGTGGTTTGTGCCGTTTTGTTCTTCTTGTGTTTCAAGTGGACTCGAGAGCGTATTACAGTTCAGTCTGCGAAGAAAACGACGATAGGCAATGACCTGAAGGATCTACTGGTCAATCGTCCATGGTGGATTCTGTTGGGAGCGGGTGTTGCTGCGCTGTTGTTCAACTCCATCCGAGACGGAGCTACGATCTACTATTTTAAATACTATATTCAGGGAGGACGATCATTCGGGAGTTTGTTTGGAGGATTGTTCACCCTTTCGTCGTTTTATTTGATGTTGGGACAGGTTTCCAATATGGTTGGGGTTGTTCTGGCTTCGCCTTTGTCCAATCGATTCGGTAAGAAGACCACGTATATCGGAGCGATGGCCATAGCATGTGTATTAAGCCTTGTGTTCCATACGTTCACACCCGATCAGTTGTTTCTGATATTTGTCTTTCAGGCATTGATCAGCATTTGTGCCGGTTGTATTTTCCCGCTTTTGTGGTCGATGTATGCCGATATTGCGGATTATTCCGAGTGGCGGACCGGACGGCGGGCAACGGGATTGATCTTCTCTTCCTCTTCCATGTCGCAGAAATTGGGTTGGACGTTGGGAGGAGCCGTGACAGGCTGGTTATTGGGATATTATGGTTTTCAGGCCAACGAGGTCCAGAGTGAAGAGGCTGTTCGCGGAATTCGGATGATGTTGAGTTATCTGCCAGCTGTCGGAGCCTTTCTGTCGGTTATTCTGATTGGCTTTTATCCGTTGAATGAACGACGGGTAACGGCCATATCCCGGACGTTGAGACAAGGTCGTAAAGAAAGCGATTGAGAAACTATGGATCTATTGCAAAGATTGGTTCCGGAGCTCTCCGGCGAGTTGAGAAACGATATTCTTCCGTTTTGGCAGAGGATGATGGATCTGGAACACGGCGGTTTTTATGGACGCATGGATGGGAATGGCATTTTGTATCCCGAAGCTCCGAAAGGCGTTGTGATGCACGGCCGGATTTTGTGGACATTCTCTGCGGCATACCGTTTGTTTGGAGATTTGTCCTATCTTGAGACGGCCCGAAAGGCCTGTTCTTTTTTGCTCAGGTATTTTTATGATCCGGAGTACGGAGGGGTGTATTGGTCCTTGCATGCGGATGGCACTCCGCTTGATACGAAAAAACAGTTCTATGGATTGAGTTTCGTTATTTACGGATTGAGCGAGTATTATCGAGCCACGGGAGATCGGGACTCCTTACGGTATGCCATATTGCTGTATGAGGCGATCGAGACCCATTCGTTCGATCCTCATTATGGAGGTTATTTCGAGGCTGCGGATCGGTGTTGGAATCTTCTGGAGGATATGCGCTTGAGCGATAAGGATGCAAACGAAAGGAAGACGATGAACACCCATCTGCACATTCTGGAGGCTTATACGAATCTCTATCGTGTATGGCCCGATTCGGGGTTGAGGTCTAAGTTGGCAGATTTGGTCAGGCTTTTTTTGGATCGGCTGCTTTTGCCGGCAACAGGTCATCTCGGGTTGTTCTTCGATGAATACTGGAACGATCGGAGCCGGGGGATCTGCTCATACGGGCATGATATCGAGGCCTCGTGGCTTTTGTTTGAAGCTGCCGAGATTCTGGAAGATGTCTCCTTGATGCAGGAGGTACACCATTCGACGTCGGTGCTGGCGCATGCGGCTTTGGAGGGGTTGATGTCCGATGGGAGTATGGCATACGAAGGAGATGGAGACGGCGTTGTGGATTCGGAACGCCATTGGTGGGTTCAGGCGGAAACGGTAGTCGGTTTGTACTATCTCTATGCCTTCCATGGAGAGAATCGGGCCGGGAGCGCTTTGTTGAAGACTTGGCAATATATCAAGGATCATTTGATAGACAGACAGTCGGGGGAATGGTTCTGGAGTATTCGCGATACTGGAGCTGTGAATCGGGAGGACGACAAGGCTGGACTGTGGAAATGTCCTTATCACAATGGCCGTATGTGTCTGGAATTGCTTGTTCAGCTGGAAAACCGTCCTGAACGGAGGTAATTGAGCCCCCGCATCAGGAGATTTCGCTTTTGCGGTTTTTCGGGAATAATTTTGCGCGGCGGAGCGGAATTCTTTCGGCTTTCGCTATCTTTGCAATATGGCAGTAATTCGATTGACTAAGGAATTCTCCTTCGAGGCGGCACACGCGCTCGAAGGTTACGACGGCCCGTGCCGCGAGATTCACGGGCACTCCTATCGCTTTTTCGTCACGGTGAAGGGAACTCCCCTCTGCGATGCGTCGAACCCCAAATGCGGCATGGTGATGGATTTCGGCGTGCTGAAACGCATCGTCAACGAGGAGATCGTTTCGCGCTTCGACCATTCGCTCGTCCTCAAGGCCTCCGAGACCGGCGAGGAGCTTTACCGGGTTCTGTCGGCGCGCTTCGGCAACATCATCACCGTCGACTACCAGCCCACGTGCGAGAACATGCTCGAGGACTTTGCCGCACGCATCGCGGCGCGTCTGCCTCAGGGTGTGACGCTCCATTCGTTGCGGCTGCACGAGACGGCCACCTCGTTTGCCGAGTGGTTTGCCGAAGACAACATCCGACAATAAAGAGCCTGCAGACGATGAAAAAACTCTTTCTGGTCGACGCCTATGCGTTGATTTTCAAGTATTATTACGCCTTTCTGGGACGTCCCATGCGCAACCGTGCGGGGATGAACACCTCGGTGGTGTTCGGCTTCGTGAAGTTTCTGCGCGACATGCTCAAGCGCGAACATCCCGATCTGCTGGGCGTAGCGTTCGATCCCCCGGGGGGCAGTTTCCGGCGCGAGATCTTCCCCGAATACAAGGCCAACCGCACGGAGACCCCCGAGGACATTCTGTTGTCGGTACCCTATGTCAAACGGGTGCTGGAGGCGATGCGTATCCCGATCCTCGAGGTTCAGGGCTACGAGGCCGACGACGTGATCGGCACCCTTTCGAGGAAGGGGGCCGAGGCGGGTTATGACGTCTACATGGTGACCCCCGACAAGGATTACGGACAGCTGGTGCGCGACCACTGCCGCATCTACAAGCAGCGCGGATCCGAGGGGAGCATCGAGATCGTCGGCCGCGACGAGATCCGCGAGAAGTACGGCATCGACGACCCGCAGCTGGTGCGCGATATTCTGGCCCTGTGGGGCGATGCGTCGGACAACATCCCCGGCGTGCCGGGCATCGGCGAGAAGGGGGCCTGCAAACTGGTCCGCGAGTGGGGTCCGGTGGAGAACATTCTGGAGAACGTGACGAAGATCCCCGGCAAACAGGGTGAGAAGATCGCCGCGTGGGCCGACAATCTGCGGCTGGCCAAACGGCTGACGACCATCTGCCTCGACGTGCCGATCGACCTCAGCGAGGAGGAGCTTGCGGTGAGCGAACCCCGTCTGGACGATCTTCGGACGGTCTTTGCCGAACTGGACTTCAAGGCTTTTCTGAACGATTTGTCGAATCTGGCCCCGGCCGAGCCCCTATCGGATGCTCCGCGCCAGGAGGCGCAGACCCAGTTGTCGGACATGGCGCGGGCCAAGTCGGCTGCGGCGCGCCGGGCCGCCATGGCGGGTCAGGGGAGTCTGTTCGGTGAGACGCCCGTCATCCCGCCGTTGCCGACCGTGAAGCCCGTTCCGGCGGCCGAACTGCAGGCCGAGGCGGCGGAGGAACCCTTTGCCACAGCCCAGACCACGCCCCATGAATATACGCTCGTCGAGACGGCCGACCAACTGCGCGAGGTGATCGCCGCCGTGGGCCGCTACGAAGAGTTCTGCTTCGATACGGAGACCACGGGACTGGACATCTTCAACGACCGCATCGTGGGTCTTTCTCTGGCTGTCGAACCCTTCCGGGCGTGGTACATCCCCTTCAACGAGGCCAATACGCGCGAATACGTCGAGATTATCCGCCCGCTGTTCGAGAATGAACACATCGCCAAGATCGGCCAGAACGTCAAGTTCGACCTCATGGTGCTGCGGCAGCTGGGCATCACGATCCGCGGCCGCTTCTACGATACGATGATCCTCCACTACCTGCTCGATCCCGAGTCGCGTCACAACATGAACGTACTGGCTGAGCGCTATCTGAACTACCGCCCGATCGAGATCGAGACGCTGATCGGCAAGGGCTCCAAACAGTTGACGATGGATCTGGTCAACGTCGAGCGGGTGAAGGAGTATGCGGCCGAGGATGCCGACGTGACGCTGCGGCTGAAGCAGGTGCTCTACCCCATGGTCGAACAGATCGGCATGCACGACCTTTACTTCGAGATCGAGGAGCCGATGATCACCGTGCTGGCCGACATCGAGATGGCGGGTGTTCGGATCGACACCGAGGCGCTGGCGCTCTATGCCGTGGAGCTGAACCGCAAGCTGGCGGAGCTGGAGGCGGCCGTACGGGCCGAGGCCGGCGAGCCGAATCTGAACATCAACTCGACGCGTCAGCTGGGCGAGGTGCTCTTCGCGAAGATGCGCATTGCCGAGAAGCCGAAGATGACCCGCACGAAGCAGTTCTGCACCGACGAGGAGTACCTGCAGAGCTTCGCTCACAAACACCGCATCGTCGATCTGATTCTCGAGTACCGCGGTGTGAAGAAGCTGCTGTCGACCTACGTCGAGGCGCTGCCGCAACTGGTCAACCGCCGTACGGGACGCATCCATACGTCGTTCAACCAGGCGGTGACGGCCACCGGGCGCCTCTCGTCGACGAATCCCAACCTGCAGAACATCCCCGTGCGCGACGAGATGGGGCGCCGCATCCGCAAGGCCTTCATCCCCTCGGATGAGGACCATCTGCTGCTGTCGGCCGACTACAGCCAAGTCGAACTGCGGCTGATGGCCCATCTGTCGGGTGACGAGGCGCTGATCGCCGCCTTCGAACACGGCGAGGATGTCCATGCCGCGACGGCCGCCCGGCTCTTCAACAAATCCATCGACGAGGTGACTCCCGAGGAGCGGCGTCGGGCCAAGACGGCCAATTTCGGCATCATCTACGGCATTTCGGCCTTCGGGCTGAGCCAGCGGCTGGAGATCCCGCGCAAGGAGGCCAAAGAGATCATCGACGGCTATTTCGCCTCCTACCCCAAGGTCCGCGAGTATATGGAGCAGGTGGTGGCGAAGGCCCGCGAGGACGGCTTCGTGACGACGATCTTCGGACGCCGCCGCTATCTGAACGACATCACGTCACATAACGCCGTGGCGCGGGGTCTGGCCGAGCGCAACGCCGTGAATGCCCCGATCCAGGGTTCGGCGGCCGACATCATGAAGATTGCCATGATCAACGTCCACCGGCGCTTTGCCGCCGAGGGGATCCGCTCGCGGGTGATCCTGCAGGTGCACGACGAACTGGTGGTCGACATGCTGCGCGAGGAGCAGGATCGGGTCGTACGCATCGTCACCGAGTGCATGGAGACGGCCGCGAAGCTCCGCGTACGGCTCATCGCCGATGCCGGCGTGGGCGAAAACTGGCTCGAAGCCCACTGATCCGGCCGGGTGAGAGGGGGGGGGAGGAAAAAAAGAGACCTCCCGCACGGAGCGGACAAACCGTAAATAACCGTAAACAACCGTAAAACGAATGGTATGATCGAACCGATTTACAACCCTTCGCCGTCGCGTTACGACGGCATGCATTATCGGCGGGCGGGCCGCAGCGGAATTCTGCTGCCGTTGCTGTCGCTCGGGATGTGGCACAATTTCGGGAGTCGGCAGACCTTCTCGAAGGTTCGCGAGATGGCCCATTACGCCTTCGACCGGGGCATCGTCCACTTCGATCTGGCGAACAATTACGGCCCGGAGTACGGCACGGCCGAGGAGAATTTCGGGCGTCTGATGGAGACCTCGTTCCGCCCCTACCGCGACGAACTCTTCATCTCGACCAAGGCCGGTTATGACATGTGGCCGGGTCCCTACGGCAACTGGGGTTCGCGCAAGTACCTCATGGCGAGTCTCGACCAGAGTCTGCGCCGCATGAAGCTCGACTACGTGGATCTCTTCTATTCGCACCGTTTCGACCCCGAGACGCCGCTCGAAGAGACGCTGCAGGCCCTGGTCGACATCGTTCGCAGCGGCAAGGCGCTCTACGTGGGGCTGTCGCGTTATCCGCTCGAGGCGGCGCGGTTTGCCTTCGACTACCTGAAGCGGCGCGACGTACCCTGCCTGCTCTTTCAGGACTGCTGCAACCTGCTGAATCGCAAACCGATCGAATCGGGTGTGCTCGATCTCACGGTTGCGGAGGGTTCGGGCTTCATCGTCTTCTCGCCGCTGGCGCAGGGGCTGCTGACGAACCGCTATCTGAACGGCATACCGGCCGATTCGCGCATGGCCGAGAACCGGACGCTTCACAGCGAGGTGCTCGACGAGACGATGTTGCGGCGTCTGCGGGGGCTCGATGCCCTGGCGCGCGAACGCGGACAGTCGCTGGCCGAGATGTCGCTGGCGTGGCTGCTTCGCGACGAGCGCATCACCTCGGTGATCATCGGCGCCAGCTCCACGGCGCAGATCGAGGACAATCTCCGTGCGATGGAGCATCTGAAGTTCTCCGCCGAGGAGCTTGCGCGCATCGAGGAGCTGCTGGGAGCGTGATCCGTTTGTAGATTGAAATTGGCGGTCGTGCCAGTTCAAAAACGAAGCCGGGCCTTGTGTGGAACAAGGTCCGGCTTTTGCGTGGTGCGGGGATCGGAGTCGGACGTCAGAACGAGATGCCGACGCGCAGTCCGAAGTTGTTGAGGTTGTTGACCCGGTAGACCAGTACGTCGCCCTCGTTGGTGGCGTAGCTGTAGTAGAGGGCCACGTGGATGCCCATGCGGTAGTCCGGGCGCGGGAAGATCGAGACCCCGACCTCGGGCGAGAGGTAGAATCCCCACGTCTCGGTGTATTGGCGCACGACGTAGTAGTAGGACGAAAGTTCGGCGTAGCTGGCACCCAGCTTCAAGCCGACGTACGGTTGGAAGACGCTGTCCGTAAGCCAGTTGTAACGGCTTGCAACGCCGAACGGCAGCTGGAACAGCGCATGTTTCTGATTGGTCGTCAGGGCTGCGCCGTCGCCCAGATCGAGCGTCTGACGGTCGATGCTCTCCAGATTGGTCTGGTACGAAAGGAAGGGACCTACGGTGATGGCCGGCGTGACGAAGTAACCGCCTTCGAAGTTCATGCCCCAGCCCGAGGTCTTGTCGGCCAGACCGTTGTCGAGGGGTACGCCCATCTGCCAGTCGACATTGATGTAGGTGTTGGGGATCAACTGCGCTTTGCCCGGCAGAGCGACTGCCAGCAGGACGACGCAGCATGCAAGGGTTTTGAGGTATTTGGCTGTTTTCATGATCGGAAGATTTTGAGTTGGACTATTTGGTCAGATAGGGTGACTGAACGAAGGCCTGATCCACGCCGTCGATCGTACGCTGCAGATTGAGTTCCGAGTCGTTGGTCAGCAGACCGCCGATGAACGTATCCCAGACGATGGGGAGTTTTCGGTTGTTCTCCTCTTCGGCCTCGAGGTTGACCATCTCCATGAGCAGCGAGCCGGCCGTGTAGCCGTAGTAGACGCTGTAGGGGTAGTGCCAGCCGTTCCAGTTTCCCCAGTATCCGGGGGCCCAGTAGTAGGGATAGTACCACCACCAGTAGGGGTTGTTGTAGCCGACGAAGTAGGTCTCCTGACGCACGTAGCTGAGCTGCAGGCCGACGGCTGCCAATGTTTTGTCATCCGTTCGCGTGTAGCCGGCGTTGTCCATCCGGGCGGCCACGGCGTCGATGATCGTCAGGGCGTCGTCGTCTTTCCAGTACTCGGTCCGGTCGTTGTTGCCGATGATGAGGATACTGTCGGGGAGGAAGTAGGTGTCGATTGCGGAGAAGTCGGTTCCCGAATCGTGGGCGGTGTAGACCAGATAATCCTCGTGGAGATCCGACGTCGAGGGGTCTTTCTGGCACGAGCAGAACGCTACTGCGGCGAGTGCGAACGCAAGGTAACGGAGTTGTTTGACGTTCATGATGTTTTTGATTTTTGGTTTGCTGTTCACCCTACCCCAAATTTCGTTCCCGGGTGGGCCGCAAGCGGCCTTGCGGTCCGAACGGGACATGAAAAAACCGGAAATCCGCAAAACGGGATTTCCGGTTGGCTCCTGTGGTTCGGAAACGGGTCTGTTACCGATACTTGTGTGAGATGAGGGTCATGAACTCCTCGCGGGTGCGGTGGTCCGAGAGGAAGATGCCCGTGAAGGCGGAGGTCGTTGTGGCGGACTGCTGCTTCTCGATGCCGCGCATCTGCATGCACATGTGGCTGGCCTCGATGACAACGGCCACGCCCATCGGGCTCAGCGCCTCCTGGATGCAATCGCGGATCTGGACCGTCAGCCGCTCCTGGACCTGCAGCCGGCGGGCGAAACATTCGACCACGCGGGCGATTTTCGACAGTCCGGTGATGTAACCGTTGGGGATGTAGGCGACGTGGGCCTTGCCGTAGAAGGGCAGCATGTGGTGTTCGCAGAGCGAATAGAGCTCGATGTCCTTGACGAGGACCATCTGTTTGTACTCCTCGCGGAACGTCGCCGAGCGGATGATCTCCAGCGGATTTTCGTCGTACCCCTTCGTGAGGAACGACATGGCCTTGGCCACGCGTTCGGGGGTCTTCAGCAGCCCTTCGCGTGCGGGATCCTCGCCCAGCAGGCGCAGGATTTCGCTATAGTGACCTGTGAGGGCTTCGATCGTCGCGGCGTCGAAGCGCTCCTCCTTTTCATACAGTTTTGTCTCCATGATGGGGCAAAGATACGAATTATTTCATGATCTGGTCGATGACCCGCGAAGTCCGGGCGGCGGAGTGTCCGGTCGAGGGGCAGTGTCCCACGCCGCGGAGTTCGTCGACGATCGTGCGGATCAACGGTCCCTGGATATGCTCCGGGGGTGCGATTTCGAAGCGTTCCGTGCCCTCGGGCGTCTGCAGTTCGATGGGCGAGAAGGCGAAGGTGGCGAAGCGCACCGAGCCGCGGGTGCCGGCGATGAGCACCGAATCCTCCTGCTCGTCGGGGCGCGAGACGAAGCTCCAGAGCCCGGTTCCGCAGGCTCCCGAGCGGAACTGCAGCAGCGCCGAGACCGTGTCGGCCACCTCGTACAGTCCTCCGAGATTGCTCTTCGTCCCCTCGGCTGCCGAGATCTCACCGAGCAGGAAGTCGAGGATGTCGAGCGTGTGGGGGGCCATGTCGTAGAAGTATCCGTCGCCGCCGACCTCGCGGCGCAGCCTCCACGGCAGGTGGGCAGGATCGCGGTCTTCGGGCCCTGCGGGGCGCAGGTAGCGCACCTCGACGCGTTGCGGCGTACCGATCCGCCCGCTCCCGATCAGCTCCTTTACCTTCAGAAAATAGGGCAGCGCACGGCGGTAATAGGCCACATAGAGGGGCACGCCGCAGCGCTCCGAGGCGGCGATCATCTCCCGGCATTCGGCGTAGTTCATCGCCATGGGCTTCTCGACGTAGACGGGTTTGCCGGCCTCCAGGACGCGGATGGCCAGTTCGCGGTGCGAGGCGGGCGGCGTGGCGACGTAGACGATGTCGACCTCGGGATCGGCAATCAGCTCCGCGGCGTCGGTGTAGTAGCGGGCGACGCCGTGGCGGCGGGCGAAATCGGCCGCCCGGGCCTCGTCGCGCCGCATGACGGCCACCAGCTGCGAATGGTCCAGCCGGTACATCGGCGGGCCGCTCTTGCGTTCGCAGACGGCTCCGCATCCCAGAATGCCCCAGTGTACGGTCTCCAACGGTTTCATGCCTGTTTCGGGTTTTCGGCTGCCTTCTCCAGCGAGTGGAGGTATTCGGCCAGTTTGCGCACGGCGCGACCGCGGTGCGAAACGGCATTCTTCTCCTCGGGCGACATCTCGGCAAAGGTCCGCTCGCAGCCGTCGGGGATGAACAGCGGATCGTAGCCGAACCCTTCGTGACCGGCCTCGTGGTCGATGATGCGCCCCTCGACCACCCCTTCGAAGAGGTGTTCTTCGCCGTTGAGGATCAGCGAGATGACCGTACGGAAGCGGGCTCTTCGGTCGCTCTTTCCCTCCAGATTGCGGAGCAGCAGGCGGTTGTTGGCCGCAAAGTCGTGACCGTCGGTGGCGTAGCGGGCCGAGTGGACCCCGGGGGCGCCGCCCAGTGCGGCCACCTCGAGTCCCGTATCGTCGGCAAAGCAGTTCTCACCCGTGCGGTCGTGGATGTAGCGGGCCTTCTGCGAGGCGTTGCCCTCGAGGGTCTCCTGCTCTTCGGGAATCTCCTCGGTGATGCCGCACTGACGCGGTGTCACGAGGGTGAAGCCCTCGCCCAGTACGGCCTGTACCTCGCTGAGCTTGTGGGCGTTGTTGGTGGCGAATATGATCTTCATGGTGTGTGTTTGGTTTCGATTCGGCTGCGAAGGTAGTCAATTTTCCGGAAATCCCGAACCGGACTCCGCGTCGCGGCCCAGATGTCCGAGTTCGTAGTGTTCGTAGCGGGCGAGGACCTTGCCGCCGCCCAGCAGGTAGAGGTCGTCGCAGACCCCCTCGATCAACGGAATGCGCGTCGAGGTGAGGATCACGGTGCACCCCTTGCTGCCGAGGTGGAGCAGAAGTTGCTGCATGACGAAGATCCGCTCGGGCGTCAGTTCGCGGAAGGGTTCGTCGAGCAGCAGGATGCGTTTGCCGCGCATCAGTGTGAGGATGATGCCGAGGTGTTTTCGGGCCTCGGCGCCGAGCGAGGCGGCCTCCGTGTCGAGCGGCACGGGGAAGCGGCGGAGTAGCGCCTCGGGGTTGACCTTGCGGTCGAACCAGCGGACCAGTCCGATGCAGTCGCGGGCCGTCAGTCCGGGCCAGAAGCGCGGATCGGCCTCGAGCAGGGCCATTTCGCGGCGTTGCAGCGGGTGTCCGGCCTCGGAGATTGTCCCGGCTTCGGGTTGCAGATCGCCGTAGATGGCCCGCAACAGGGCCCCGCGCCCCTCGCCCGCAATGCCGTGCACGGCACTCTGGGGCAGGTGCATCGTCACGCCGTCGAGCAGCATCCGCTTACCGTCGCGGATCCGAAGCGAATCAATCGTAATCATGGAGGTAACGGTTCAGGTTGCGTTCGGCCCGCAGGGCGTAGCTGACCATGAGGCCGAGGCTCAGGGGCAGCAGCACGGGGAGGATGAAGCCCGCCAGTCCGAAGCGTTCGGCCATGGGTCGCCGGGGAGTTTGTCCGGGGTGGTAGCGGGCGTATTTGGCCACCACGGCGTAGAGCAGCGCCAGGGCCGAAAGCGGCGCCCAGGCTGCGGCGATCCAGGCCGTGCGGGGATGGGCCAGCAAGGCCAGCAGGGCGAAGGGAACGGCCAGCAGGAAGTAGTTGCGCCAGGCGGTGAGGACCTTGCGTACGAGCAGCCGGCTGGCGTTCATCTCCGGGAGCTGCAGCATCCGGAGGGGTTCGCAGTCGTGGTAGAAGCCGCCGCACGCGACGGCCGCGACATAGAGTGCCGGGAATCCGGCCGCGGGCAGCAGGATGCAGACGATCAGTCCTGCGGCGGCGAACCACACGGCCGTGAGGTGGCGCCGCAGTCCGACGGTCCATTCGGGCGAACCGGCGAGCCGTTCGGGACGGATCCAGCGTGCGGTGTGGAGATGTTTTGCGTGGGGCGAGGACATGGCGGTCAGCGGACGACGCCGAGTTTGGCGAGCCGGTCGTCGAGGTCGATCTTCTCGATGATGGTCTTCACCACGAGGTCCATCTCCGAGCCTTCGGCATAGTCGGCCGGGCAGACGTGGTTGACGCGGTTGTCGTGGATGAGTGACGAGAGCTCCTTGCGGGCGCCCTTCTGGTCGGGGTTGTAGACGGCGATCGAGTGTCCGCCGTAATTCTTCACCAGCCGCATGCAGGGGATGTCCGTCGTTCCGTCGCCGACGTAGATCATGTGGCTGAACGGCACGGGGCGTTCGTTTTCGGGGATGTAGCGATTGACCAGCTTCGAGTCGAAGACCGACTCGACCCCCTTGTTGATCTTGAAGATGAACTGTGTCTTGTTGGTGTAGTTGACCGCTACGGCGGGCCAGTAGGCGATTCCGTCGACATCGTAGAGGAACGAGCAGGCGTAGATTTTGCGGAATTCGTGGGCGATCTCCGTCCCCTCGATGATCTCTTTCAGTCCCGAGGAGTTGATGTAGTGCAGGATGCGGATTCCGCGCTTCTCGCCGTAGCGGTTGATCCGCGCGAACCACTCCTTG
Organism: Alistipes megaguti; assembly: GCF_944320325.1. NCBI lineage: Bacteria > Pseudomonadati > Bacteroidota > Bacteroidia > Bacteroidales > Rikenellaceae > Alistipes > Alistipes megaguti. Next base: position 10,200 of record NZ_CALUHA010000001.1, on the reverse strand, counting down.
ACACCGTTGAAGAGCGTGACGCGGCGTCCCGACTCCTGAAAGGCTTCGCGACGCAGCGACAGTCCCTTGGATTTGGCCTCCTGGATCATGCGGGCCATGTACGTAAGGACCATGTCGGCATCCTGCGTCTCGGCCAGCGTGTTGGCCTCCGACCAGAACTCCTTGTTGCTTTTTCCGACGGCCGGGATGAAGTCGTACTCCTGCATGTTTCCGGGGGCGAGCGTCCCGTCGAAATCGTAGATCAGGGCTATGGTGAAACGGTAATCCATGGTTTTCGGGATTTGATTTCTCAAAGATAACGTTTTTTTCCTATTTTTGCACGTGGTAATACATAGCGAAGTTTGAGAGTATGGATTTCAAGGAATTGATTGCCAAACGCCGTTCGGTCCGCAAGTTTACGGATCGTCCGGTTCCCGGCGAGGTGGTCGACCGCATCCTCGCGGAGGCACTGACGGCCCCTTCGGCCCGCAATACGCGTACGACGCGCTTTCTGGTGGTCGACGATCCGGCGCTGGTGGCCCGCATGGCCGAGATGCGCGACTACGGTTCGGGATTTCTGAAGAACGCCCCGCTGGCGATCGTCATCCTGGGCGACACCACGACGAGTGATCTGTGGCGGGAAAATGCCGCCATTTCGGCCACGGTGCTCCAGCTGGCCTGCGTCGACGAGGGGCTTGCCTCGTGCTGGGTCCACATCTGCGGGCGCCCGCGGCGCAAGGACGACCCCGAGGGGGAGAAGGCCGCCGACTTCCTGCGGAGTTTCCTGCCCATTCCCGAGTCGTGCGAACCGCTCTGCGCCATCGCCATCGGCTACTCCGACTTTGTGCCGGCGCCGCTGCCCGAGTACGACGACTGGTCGCGGGTCATCCGCCTGTGAGCGGGCTGGGACCGCCCCGCTCCCGAGAGACTGAGTGAACTGAGAGAGAACATTTCGAGAGACTGAGAGAGAACATTTCCGAGAGACTGAGAGAGAATATTTTTAACCCAATCAGAAAGACCATGAAAAAGACCATTCTGACAAGCCTTTCCCTGATGGCCGCATTGATCCTCACGAGCTGTGGATCGCAGCAGAAGGAGACCGTTTCCGTCGAGATCTTCAACGAGGGGCTCCGTTACTGCGAGAGCACCTATCCCTATGAGGGCGGTATTCTCATTGCCAACTTCGGCTCCACGCAGCTCGACCCGCTCAACACCGAGGGCAAGGGCTATATCGTCCGCTACAAGGACGGCGCCTCGGAGGTGCTGATTCCGGCCGACGGCAACCTGTCGGGCCCCCGCGGCATGTACCTGCGTGACGGCCGCCTCTTTATCTGCGACGTGAACAAGATCGTCGTCTACAACCTCTCCAACCGCGAGGAGGCACCCCGGGTGATTGCACTCCCCGAGGGTGAGGCCTTCGTCAACGACCTGGCTGCCGAGGGCAACAGCCTCTACGCTTCGGTCACCAATACGGGCCATATCTTCCGCCTCGACATCACGGATCCGGCCCAGCCCGGTGAACCCGAGCTGTGGCTGGAGATTGCCGGCCCCAACGGTCTGGTGATCCGCGACGGTGCGATGTATGTGGCCTGCTATTCGCCCGACGGCCAGGCCCGAAGCGAGCATGTCATCTATCGTATCGCCGACCTGCAGAATCCCGTTGCGGAGCCTTTCGTGACGGTTCCGGGCCAGTACGACGGCATTGCCTTCTCGGGCGACGGCAAGTCGCTCTACGTGACGAACTGGGCTCCGGCCGGCATCTCGCGCATCGACATGCAGACGCGGGAGATCACGCCCGTGGAACTTCCGCTCGAGCAGCCCCTCATCGGACCGGCCGACATGACCGTTGCCGAGGGCAAGATCTATGTGCCCGACCTGCCCAACAGCCGCGTGGTGATCTTCGAAGAGTAGACCGCCGCCTGCCCGAAAGCAAAAAGTCCGGAGTTTTCTCCGGACTTTTTGCTTTCCCTGTTTTGATCTCGGCCGATACCGTCTCCGGCCGTCCTTGCGCTATCGCCCCGTGACGGGCTTGATGTCCTTCACGCGCAGCTGCGTCGAGACCGTACCGCGGTAGTGGTTCTCGACAATCTGATAGCAGACGTCGATCGGTTTGCCGGCGCGGACCCATTCATAGTGCGTCGGTTGTTGGAAGGCGATGGCCTGTAGCTTCGTATTAGGTTTCTGACGCTGCATGAGGTCCATGCGGAGGTGTTCGCTCTCCATGCCGACAAGCTTGGCCTCACCGTGGTTGATCACGCCGTAGGTCACGAAGACCGGGGCCGTATTGCCGGGACCGAAGGGCTGGAAGCGGTTCAGGTCCCGACGGAAGGCGGGCGTGATGTCCGAGAAGAGGAGCTCGCTGTCGATGTCGACCTGCGGGATGAGCATCTGCGGGTCGATGTTCTTCTCGACGAACTCGTTGAAGCGCCGGATGAACTCCCCGACGTTCTCGGGTCGCATCGTCAGACCGGCGGCATACATGTGTCCGCCGAAGTTTTCGAGCAGGTCCGAGCACGACTCGACGGCCTGATAGAGGTCGAATCCCGGCACCGAGCGGGCCGAACCGGTCACGAATCCGTTGCTCATCGTCAGTACGACCGTCGGGCGGTAGTAGGTCTCGATCAGCCGTGAGGCGACGATTCCGACGATGCCCTTCATCCAGCGCGGGTTGTAGATCACCGTGCTCTTCAGGCGCTTGAGTTCGGGATTCTGCTCGATGTATTCGTGGGCCTCCTGCGTGACGTGGCGGTCGATCGACTTGCGGTCACGGTTGTAGGAGTCGATGACGTTGCCGAATTCGGCGGCGACGCTTTCGTTACCCTCGATGAGCAGCTCGACGGCGGCATGACCGCCCGAAGGCGAGGCATTTTCGTCGTTCTCGTCCATGCGCATGCGGCCTGCGGCGTTGATGCGCGGTCCGATCTTGAAGACGATGTCGTCGATGGTGATGTTATGTTTGTCCAGTCCGCAGATCTTGATGATCGACAGCAACCCCTTCGAGGGTTCGCGGTTGAGGTTTTTCAGGCCGTAATAGGCCAGAATGCGGTTCTCACCCGTCAGGGGAACGATGTCCGAGGCGATCGAGACGACGAGCAGGTCCAGCAGGTTGAGAACCTGTTCGGCGGGGATGTGGTTCTTGCGGGCATAGGCCTGCACGAGCTTGAAGCCCACGCCGCATCCCGAGAGTTCGTCGAACGGATAGGAGCAGTCGACCCGCTTGGGGTCCAGAACGGCTACGGCCTGAGGAATCTCCTCGGCCGGGAGGTGATGGTCGCAGATGATGAAATCCACGCCCTTGCTTTTTGCATAGACCACCTTTTCCGTGGCTTTGATGCCACAGTCCAGAGCGATGATCAGCCCCACGCCCTTTCGGGCCGCGAGGTCGATACCCTTGATCGAGATACCGTAACCTTCGGTGTATCGGTCAGGGATGTAGAACATCAGGTTTTTGTGCCCGATCTGGCGGAGGAACTTGTAGACCAGCGCAACGGCCGTACAGCCGTCGACGTCGTAGTCGCCGTAGACCATGATCTTCTCGTGGTTGGCGACGGCCCGTTCGACCCGCTCGACCGCACGGTCCATGTCCTTCATCAGGAAGGGGTCGTGCAGATCGGCGAGGTTGGGTCTAAAGAACTTGTCCGCCTTCTCTACCGTGTCTATGCCTCTTTGTACGAGCAGATTGGCCAGTACGGGCGAGATCCGCAGAGCGGCAGCCAACATGGCTACCGTCGCGGGGTCGCCCTGAGGCTTCACTACCCAGCGTTTTTCGATAGGCATACGAGTTGTTATTTATATATTTCAACATTTAATTCTTCACTTAAAAATTTCACAACCAGACGTTTGACCTCCTCCATCGAGGGTGTCGATCCGGTTTCCGAGGCGATCGATGCGACGCCGCGGTCGGTGAATCCGCAGGGATTGATGCGCGAGAACCAACTCAGGTCGGTTGTCACGTTGAGCGCAAACCCGTGCATGGTAACATAACGTGACGAGCGGACTCCTATTGCGCAGATCTTGCGCGGACGGCGCCCTTCGGCATTGATCCAGACGCCCGAGGCCCCGTGGATGCGTCCGCCGCGGATGCCGTAGCGGTCCACCGTGCGGATGACGGCCTCTTCCAGGGCGTCGATGTAGTCGCGCAGTCCGATTCCGAGGCATTCGAGATCCAGAATCGGATAGCCGACCAGCTGTCCGGGGCCGTGGAAGGTGATGTCACCGCCGCGGTCGATGTGAAAGAACCCGGCGCCGGCCGCCTCGAGCGCTTCGCGGCTGACCAGCAGGTTTTCGGCGTGTCCGCTCTTGCCGAGCGTGTAGACCGGCGTATGCTCGACGAGCAGCACCTCGCCGGCCAGTTCCCGCCCGTGCGGGTCGGCCAGACGTGCGCAGTCGGCTGCCAACATCGGACCAAACGTTCCTCCGGCGTCCGTATTTGTCTCCGATGCGCGCCCGGCAGACGTACTTTCGTCCGTTGTTTTCGCCTCCGAAGCGCATTCGGCGGCTACCCTCTCGCCACACTCCCGGCTACCGGAACGTTTCCGGGCCAGAAGGGCGTCGAAGAGCTCCTGCTGCAGTTTCCAGCAGGCGGCATACTCCAGGGTTCCGAGGTCCCTCAGCAGGGCTTTCATTGCTACAAACCTTTTACGCTACGCAGGGCTTCTTCGGCCATGTACGACGAGCGGACCAGGGGTGCACTCGCGCAATAGCTGAAACCCATCTCCAGCGCCTGAAGTCTGTACCATTCGAATTTTTCGGGAGTGATATACGCCGCAACGGGGTAGTGCTCCAGAGTAGGCCGAAGGTACTGACCAAGCGTTACGATCCTGACGCCCGCCTGTCGCAGGTCGTGCAGGGTCTGTAAAACTTCATCATCGCTTTCGCCGAGTCCGACCATCAGACCGCTTTTGGTCACGACACCCCGGCTGCTCAGGTAGCGCAGGGTCGCCAGACTGGTCCGATACCTGGCCCGGGAACGGACCAGCGGGGTCAATCGCTCGACGGTTTCGATGTTGTGCCCGATGATGTCGGGCTTCGACGCGATGACCGTATCCAGCAGGTCGGGTCGTGCGTCGAGATCGGGAATAAGGAGCTCAATTACGGCGTCGGGGTTCTGCGACCGGATCGCCTCCACGGTAGCGGCCCAATGGGCGGCACCGCCGTCGGGGAGATCGTCGCGGGTCACGGAAGTGACGACGACATACTTCAGTTTCATCAGGGCGACGCTTTCGGCGACCTTGCGGGGTTCGTCGGCATCGGGAGCCTCGGGACGCCCCGTTCGGGTGGCGCAGAAGCGGCAGCCGCGGGTACAGATCTCACCCAGGATCATGAATGTCGCGGTTCTGCGGCTCCAGCATTCGGCCTGATTGGGACAGCGACCGCTGCTGCAAATGGTATGCAGCCCGTGTTTTTCGACGATGTCGTGCACCTCGGCCCATTCTGGAGTTTGGCGGAGTCGGATCTTCAGCCATCCGGGTTTTTTGAGAACATCTACCTTGTCATGAAACTTCGGCATTTAAGTTCATTATTTTCCTATTGTTGCAAAAATAGAAAAAATAATTGACAATTCCCAATGTATCTTTTTGCTCCTGCTCAGCGAATCGCCCTTCCGGCCGGAGCCCGGGTTTTGGAACTGCGACTTTTTTGTATTATCTTTGTTGCATCGTATATGCGGGGCCTTTCGATTGCCCGAAATACCTTTTTGTCGCGCCATGTGATTCATTTCAAGCCGATTCCATAGAGACATTCTGCCGAATTCCGGTCCGTTGCGACCGCATTTGCGGGGATATTGCGTCCATGCGTACAGCTCCGGTCCGGAATCTTGCAGTCCGTTTTTTGAAATTTTGTCTCTATGGAAAATCAACGACCTTTGAGCCTGGGTCACCGCCTGGTGGCCCGGCTGCGGAACGACCGCCTGATGCTGTCGCCCGATCTGCGGCGGGAGATCGTTGCCGCCTCTTACCGTCCGGTCCGTCTCGGCGGCTTCGGTGCGGAGGCCGACCGGAGGGCCTTTGACGCGAGCCGCGCCTTCGAACGGCTGGCCGATCTCTATCTTCTGCTTGGATCACCTGCCGCGGCACTCCGTTGCCTCGAACAGGCTGCTCTGGCTGCTCTCTGCGGCGAGGAGTACGGCTACGATGCCGAGTCGTTTCCCGCCCGTTTTCTTCGGATCCGTTTCTACCATCTCTTCGATCGGCTCATCGCCTGCCGGGCCTCCGACACCCGGCTTCGGGCCGTGCCGTTGGATCCGCAACTGGTCGCCGACGCCCGGCGATTGGGCGGCAGATACCTCTGAGTGTAAGCCGGTAATGAACTTCAGACAGAATCCTCCGGTTCCCTTCCGGGAAAAGAGAAGTGGCCCGATACATCGTATCGGGCCACTCAGGTTAGGTTAGTTAGGCTAATGAGAGTGGGAGAACCCCACGTTTGATACACAAATGTAGGCCAAATTTTATGATAATCCAAATATTTTGTAATATTTTTTTCAAAGGCGCAGAAAATATTTTACAGTTCGTAATTAAAAAAAATTAATTTTGCTCGATTTTATAAGTTTTTGTTTAAAGCGCCTGCCGGATTTCGCCGGCTTCGGCAGCCTGCACCTCGTTTTGCAGGCTCTCCTCGGCCGAGGAGGTCAGGTGTCGGTGGCGATAGGTGGCCGGGGTCATCTGATACTCTTTTTTGAAGAGTTTAATAAAATGCGAGGTGTTGGGGAAGGTGCACTCGTTACCGATTTCGGAGATTGATTTCGAGGTGGAGATCAGCAGCAGGCGGGCATGCATCAGCCGCTGGCGGATATACCACTTGTGCGGCGGCATTTCGAAATGGCGCCGAAACTCCTTCTTGAACGAGGTGAGCGAACGATTGGTGAGTTTGGCCAGCTCCTCGATCGAGATATCCTTGAAGATGTGGTCGTAGACGATCTGTTCGAAATTCTCCCGGGCCGTGTCGACGTTGTTGAGCAGTTTGCTCTTCAGGCAGCAGTCTTCGTGGGAGGCGATCAGATAGATCAGTTCGGTCATTTTGATATTCTCGGCCGTTTCGTCGTGGCGGAACTCCTCGTCGCGCAGATAGTTGTTCGTGTTGGTGAAAAAGTTGCGCAGCGAGTTCCAGGCGGGCATGAAGATTTCGTTACGGTTGCGGCAGTTTTCGCACGAGTGGTCGTTCGAGATGTTGAGCCCGTAGGTGATGTTCAGGTGCATGAGAATCTTCTGCAGCTTCTCGGGCGTATAGTAGAAGAGGATCTGTTCGAAGGGTTGTCCGCCTTCGGGGCAGTTTTCGGTGTAGTGGTGGCCGATACCCAGGTAAAAGACGTCGCCGCGGGAGAGAGTTTGGCGTTTGTCGCCGTCGTAGATGTTCTTGGTTCCGCGAAGGATGTAGCCGATGGCGTAGCGGGAGAGGACCTGTGTTTGGATTCCGTTGTGAAGTGGTTCCATGTACTTCACAATCATCGGTTGTTGGCCCGATGAATTCATTGAATTCTTCATGTTAATTGTAATTTAAGTTTTTTGGAACAAAGCGTTGCGTCACATTTGTCCGAACTCAAATATACAATTAAAACTTTTCAATCTACTATAATGAATAGCATATTTAGTCACAAATGGTGAAATAGGACAGTTTGTGCTATGTTTCAGACTAAATATATTATTGTAATAAGAGGGTGCTCAAGCTTCCGAGCGTGAGCAGAAGATAGAGAATGAGCGTCGGAAGTCGGTGGATCCGAACGAGAAGGAAGGGAATCAGAATGGCCGACGGCACGGCCAGCAGCAGGATTTCGCCCGACGTCGATACGGGATTGAGCAGTGTGGGGATGAGCAGAATCAGCAGGAAGATCTGGAAGATGAAGATGGCCCGGGGTTTGTTTCCGGCGGCGTAGCTGTCGGCGAGGAAGAAGAAGAGGGCCAGCAGATCGAGCAGCAGGAGCGCTCCGAGGAGGATGAGATTCGGGATCGGGATGGCTCGTGCGGCCTCGAGGGCCGATCCGTTCGTAAAGGCTTCGACGGCCTGTTCAAAGGGGGCGGTGAAATCGCCTCCGGCTCCCCAGTTGACATATCCGAAGGCAAGGATCGGCAGCAGGAATCCGGCCAGGGCGACGACCGATTCGCGCAGTGTGCGGTGGAAGAGGATGATGGCCAGCGGCAACAGTGCGACAAGGGGCAGTGCCGCGGGAGCGGTGAGCACCAGGATGCCCAGATAGAGTGATGCGCGGAACAGGGCATCGAAAGCATATCCGTTGCAGAACGAGCGTGCGAAGTTCTTCACCGAAAGGGCCAGCAGCGTATTGGCAACGAGCATCTGCAGTAGTCCCCCTTCTAGGGCGAGCCCCGCGGTGAATGCGGCGTAGAGCGGGATGGCCAGGCAGGTCCCGACGGAGTAGAGGTTGTAGCGCAGGGTCAGGCGTCCGAGACTCATGCCCGTGAAGAGCATCAGCAGCGCCCCGATTGCGCGGGTCCACCCCGGGAAGGCGCCTTGAAACTCCCCGAGCAACTCCTCAAGCGTCTTGACGGCGAACACTCCGTGGGTCGGGATGGCGAGGTTTTCGGGGTTGAATTCGCCCGTTAACGGGACCTTCCACATCGCGAGGGCTGTGATTGCCGCAAGCGTCAGAAAGGCCGGGACAAGCGGCTGCCGTGCGATGTTGAATTTCATGTCGATGTGTTTTTCGGGGTAAAATTAGCGAAAAAAGCTGAAAGTTGCGTAACTTTGTTCGATTCGGTATGTGGAGGGTCTTCGCCGTGTGCGCACGCCCTGTTGCCGAACGGATTGAACCGTGTGATCATGTTGGAGAATCAGTATCAGTACGAAAAACGCGAGGCCGGTTGTGACGAAGCCGGTCGGGGATGTCTTGCGGGGCCGGTTTTTGCGGCGGCCGTGATTCTTCCGCCCGATTTTCACGATCCGTTGCTGAACGATTCGAAGCAGATGACCGAGCGTAACCGGGACAAACTCCGTGTCATCATCGAGCGTGAAGCCATAGCGTGGGCCGTAGAGGCGGTTTCGGCGGCGCGCATCGACGAGATCAACATTCTCAACGCCTCTTTCGAGGGGATGTCGCTGGCCGCGGCCCGGCTCGATCCGGCTCCGGAGTTTCTGGCTATCGACGGCAACCGGTTCCGCACGCGTCTGGAGATTCCGTGGCAGTGCATAGTCAAGGGGGACGGGAAGTATGCCGACATTGCGGCGGCCTCGGTCCTTGCCAAGACCCATCGCGACGAGTATATGCGGCATCTGGCCGAGGAGTATCCCCAATACGGGTGGTCGAAGAACAAGGGCTACCCGACGCGTGAACACCGCCTTGCCATTCGGGTGTATGGTCTTACTCCCTATCATCGGCTGACCTTCAACCACGAGATCGACCAGTTGGAGCTGCCGTTCGAGTGATGTCCCTCCTCCGTTGAATCCGGTCTATGGTCCGGTTCTTTCTGCCGATGTTCGCATCGGCCGGCTTGTCGTATCCGCCTTGGTTCTGCCGTTTGCTTTGGAGTACGTTTTCTTTCCGGTTCTCCTACTTCGAGGTTCTCCGGCTCGGCAGTCTTCTTGCCCCGTGGCCTCAAGGCTCTGCGGCTTTACAGTCCCGCAGCTCTGCTGTTCCTCAGCCCTCTACGGCCTTGGTCACTCTTTTCTTTTGCCTCGACCCCTCTTCTCCCCGCTCCTTACCCTGCACTGCTCCTCCAACAAAAACGGCCCTCCACCCATGTGGAGAGCCGTTTTTCAACATTCGATCGAGACCGGATTCTATTGGTACTGATATCCCAGCGTCTTGGATGCCGCATAGGAGATCTTCAGCGCGTTGGCACGACGCAGCTCCTGCTTGACGTCGGTTATGATACCCATCTTGGTGGCTTGGTCGGCCTTCAGGCAGATGGTCATCGAGGCACGGTCTGCTTCGCTGAGCTTGTCGCGTTCTGCAGCTACGAAATCCAGAATATCACGGGTCGATTTGTAGGAGTCGTTCAACTGGATGCGGGGCGCGGTACCGAACTTTGCCTGCATCGTCAGCGACGGGGGACCGATGTGGATGAAGCTGACGAGGGATTTTTTCTCGAGCTTCTGCACTTCGGTAGCTTCCGGGAGCTTGTATCTCACGAGCAGTTCCTGATCACGCATGGTCGTGGAGACCATGAAGAAGAAGAGGATCATGAAGATCACGTCGGGAAGCGAAGCGGTCGAGATAGCGGGGACTTCTTTTTTGTCTCCCGTCTTTTTCATTACTGCCATGGCTTACTTACC